>JALTOP010000400.1 GCA_027000105.1 Planctomycetaceae bacterium
TCTCAAAATTGCCAAGCGGTTCAATCTTCCTCCGGATACCTGGTATCAGATGCTACAATCCGAGCGGGATCTCAGCCCGGTTCAGTACCGTCGAGACGTGATCTGGCCAATGCTCGCTCTGCGTAAACTCGCAGGAGAAGAAATTCAAATCAGCGAAAGTGACATGCAACGGGCCTTTCAGCGCAATTACGGCCCTCGGGTTCGTGTCCGCATGATTATGATGGACAATTTCCGCCGCGCAAGTGAAGTTTGGGAAAAAGCGAAACGGAATCCGGACGACTTCGAACGTCTCGCGCGGGATTACTCGATCGAACCGAACTCAAGGGCACTGGGAGGAGCGATCCCGCCGATCTCACGATACTCGGGCAACGAAGACAACCGGGCAGTCGAAGACGCGGCCTTCCGTCTGAAACCGGGTGAAATCTCCGGACTGATCCAGGTCGGGAGCAACTATGTCATCCTGAAATGTGAAGGTCACACCAAGCAGGTGGTGACGGATATCAAGGAAGTTTCCGACCAACTGTATGATCAGCTGGTAGAAGAAAAGACGCAGCAACGCATTGCCCAGGTGTTTGAGAATCTGAAAAAAAAGACCAGAGTCGATAATTACCTGACCAACATCTCCTCCGGGGGAAATAAAACGACGCAAACAGGAAACTATGCCAACAGAATCCAGCAGGCCGGAACAACTCTTCCCGGTAAAAGCCAAAGCAGGATCAGGCAAACCGGGGCAAGCGCACCGGCAACAAGGCAAAAGTAACAAGTAACAAACGAACAACGTAACAACAAACGGTTACAACGAAACTCTCGTCTCCTTTGGTGAAAGGGTCTGTCCAGTGTTGGGCAGATCCTTTTTTCATCGGTTGTCAACCGCCTGCTATGTCACCCATCTGCTGACGCATCCGTTTCCGTTGTGGCTTACTCGACAACCCAGGTATCGCCGCTGTTGAACAGTTTTTCGAGATCGCCCGGCCCCTGTTTTTCGGTCACTTCTTTGACCTGTTCATTCACAAGCTCATCGTAAGTGGGGCGTTCGACCGCCCGGAACACTCCCATCGGTTCGGGACTATCGGGATATCGCATCTGGGAAAGCAGAAAGGCGAGACTCGGATCGTCCGCTTTTTCGTCGTGGAAGAGCAAGTCGTCTTCTTCAATCCCTTTCCCCAGTTCAACAACTTCCGGCTGGTTCAGGTGATTCAGACGAATCCCTTTGTTCTTGTCCTTGCCGAAGATGAGCGGTTTGCCATGTTCCAGATAGATGCAGTTTTCCTGCTTCTGATCCTTTTTCGATGCAAATTCAAAGGCACCGGTGTTGAAGACGTTGCAGTCCTGATACACCTCGACAATAGCCGTTCCCTTATGATGGGCGGCACGTTCCAGAACCATGCAAAGGTGTTTGATATCGACATCGACCGAACGGGCGACGAAACTCGCTCTGGCTCCCAAAGCAACGGAAATAGGGGTCAGCGGGGCATCGACAGACCCGTAAGGCGTGCTCTTGGTTTTCTTTCCTGCCGGGCTCGTGGGAGAATACTGCCCTTTGGTCAATCCATAAATCTGATTGTTGAACAGAATCACTTTCAGATCGACATTCCTGCGGATCATGTGCATGAAATGATTCCCACCGATGGAAAGCGAATCGCCATCCCCGGTGATCACCCACACCTGCAATTCAGGGCGTGTCACTTTCAGGCCGGTTGCGACCGCGGGGGCACGACCATGAATACTGTGCATGCCGTACGTGTTCATGTAATACGGAAAGCGACTCGAACAGCCGATGCCGGAGATGAACGCGAAGTTCTCTTTTGGAATGCCGAGCGTTGGCAAAACTTTCTTCACCTGCGCCAAAATCGAATAGTCTCCACACCGCGGACACCACCGTACTTCCTGATCGCTGGCAAAATCTTTCGGTTTCAAAACGGGAAGTTCAACACCTGCACTCATGGCAAACCCTATCGCCTGTTTTTTGATGACAACTAAAGATGATAACGAAAGTAGATAATCAAATCATACAAGTAATAAACGAATGAATAATGCGGCTCATTCAGCCAACGTTTTCTCGATCGCTTCCAATACTTCGGAAATGAGGAACGGTTTCCCCTTGATTTTGTTCAAGCCCTGCGCATCAACCAGATACGTGGCCCGCAGCATGTAAAGCAGTTGGCCCGCGTTGAGTTCGGGAACGAGAACTTTCTTGTATCGTTTGATGATATCGCCCAGATTTCTGGGAAACGGATTCAAGTAACGCAGGTGTGCCAATGCCACACTCTTACCAACCGCCTGTGCCTTCAAAACAGCGGAGCGAACTGAACCGTAAGTTCCTCCCCAGCTAATAACAAGTAAATCGCCACTCTCCGGGCCCTCAACGACCTGTTCCGGGATATGATCAGCTATCCCTGCGATCTTGGCGGCACGGGTTTTGGTCATGTGCTCATGATTATCAGGATCGTAACTGACATTGCCCGTTTCTTCCGCCTTTTCGAGACCACCGACACGATGTTCCAGGCCGGGTGTTCCGGGAATCGCCCAGGGACGGACCAATCGCTCATCACGAAGGTAAGGCAGTACCTTGCCGTCCTCGCCGTTCGGCTCTTTTAAGTGGGAATACTTGATCGGCTCCAACTCGGAAAGATCCGGAATGAGCCACGGTTCCGCCCCGTTGGCAATGTACCCGTCACTCAGGAGAAAAACGGGAGTCATGAACTCGACCGCCAGTCGCATTGCTTCGCGAGCGGCATCAAACGCATCAGCCGGAGTTGCGGCGGCGACGATCGGCATCGGCGATTCCCCATTGCGGCCGAACATCGACATCATCAAATCGGACTGTTCTGTTTTGGTCGGCAAGCCTGTACTCGGGCCACCCCGTTGCACATTGACGATGACCATCGGCAGTTCGATGATAATCCCCAGACCGATCCCTTCCGATTTCAACGCAATTCCCGGCCCGCTACTGGCGGTAACTGCAAACGAACCGCCAAACGCCGCACCGACCGTTGCAGTAATTGCTGCAATTTCGTCTTCGGCTTGAAAGGTATCTTCAATCAGTGCGTAAATAAGTTCTTGCCACTGAAGTCCTGATTTTGCCAGTGCTAGACTATCTCGGTAACCTGCTAACATTTCTATAAAGCTGATTAGCTTCCCCAGTAGCGGGGTGTCTCCGGCACTGACTTCAAACGGTGCTATGCCTTTAAATACACCACCGGAC
>JALTOP010000401.1 GCA_027000105.1 Planctomycetaceae bacterium
ATACGTCTTTTCGTAAAACTCCCTCGCCTGATCGGGAAGAAGAGATATCCGCCGATGAGTCAACCAGCGAACCGAACGGTACTCCCCATCTTCACCCTGGATCACCGATTCGGCCGACTGATCAAGAATATTCTGCAGGATTTCTACCGCTTCAGGGTACTGCCCCAGTTCAAGCCGCGACTGCGCCGAATCCAACAGCGATTGATGTTCCCGGATCGCAGGCGCCCGTTGATCAATACCATCCTTCTGGAACGTCTTTTTTTTCGTCCCCTCTTCTGTGCCGTCTGCACCGGCATCACCAGCCCTTTTCTTTCCACGGGGCATGCCACGTTTTCGGCCCAGAAACCCGTTGATGATCTTGTTGATCGGGTTCTCAACTTTTTTCTTGTCCTTATCGGCATTCTGAGCCAAAGCGGTGGCGGGAACCGTTGACAACACGCCATGTACTGTTGCAACCAAAAGTAGAATAAAAGCAACTGTTCTTTTCATCGTAATCCGTCCATTACTGTTTTGCCGTTTTTCCGATGACGGAATGGGCGAGCGGCCACGGAGTTCTCCGGAGATTCCATCACAGGAAATTCCTCTGTCAGGAGATTCTTCTGTCGAACCAATATCCCTACACCATACCCGTATTCATCCCGTCAGCACAAGAAGAACCTGAGTTCAACAGGCAAAACTCAAAACTCCCACCGGGTGGTCTGGAAATCGTCTGTCAAAGCAGTAAACAGGGCGAAGCAATTAACAGGGCAAAAGTGAAGAGAGCAGAATCAATCAACTTCGACAATTTCACCCGTCGGCTTCACCTGAATATCGCGAACCTTGCCGTTCTTGTCGCGACCACGCACTTCGTAGTTCCCTTTCGGTGTTGTCCAGGCCTGCTCAAAAGTAATGCCGGGGAGTTCCTTTTTGGCCACGTCCATCACTTTTTGAGGAACCTTGTCCAGCGGCACGTTCGGACCGTCCGACTCTTCATGTTCGCAACCGATTAACAACAGGGAAAAAAGCAGGGCCAAAACAATTCGCATTAGAATCCTCCGGAAACGACTTCATGACCGGCACGAGTCGTCAAAGCAAGGTAAAGGGAGTAATCGACTGACGACGAGATAAACGAGACATGCCCATCAGCCATCAGGAAATGGCAACCGCCGGGATGCCGACTCCAGAACTGATTCACATAACTGTAGGGCGCGTTCGGCCCGTTGCCATCACCGGTATGACCGAGCGTCATCCCCGAGGCATTATTCAGGATCGGGGGCGAAGGAGAGCCGGCGGGCGGAAACAGATTGCCCGAAGTAACAACACCCGCCCACGTCGCGGGGCCGAGATTCGATGATCGCTCACCAACCAGAAACGTCTGCGATGAACCATCAACGATATCAGCGAACCGCAGGTTGACATCACGGGAAAAGCAGCCGTTGCCATCAACACCCGGTTCCGTCGTCCCGTAAACACCAATGTAATTCGAAGACGCGACATCGCAAATCGCTTGAAGCACGTTTCCGGCTGTATCATACCGTTTGACAATCCAGGAGCGTTGTGCGCCGTCGCTCGGACAAAGATAGGCCGCCAACACAACCGTGCGTGCGGCTACATTGGCTGCATCCTCGATGTTCCTGTCGTATCGGATCTGATCAAACAGCGCAGACTGCTCCAGTTCGGGAAGAATTGCTGCCGCCCAGCCCCAACCGGGGCCGAGATCATTACCACTGCTATCGAAACGGGACATGTAGCCGGACGGAAAATGGGAGTAGGCATCGTGATAGTTATGAATGGCCAGCCCAATCTGCTTCAGGTTATTCTGACACTGCATCCGCCGGGCTGCTTCGCGAGCCATTTGGACACTCGGAAGCAGAAGCGCAACAAGCAGGCCGATGATGCCAATGACCGTCAGCAACTCAACCAGCGTGAAACCGCTCGCCGGTTCGCCGTATCCGTCTCGTCCGGTTTGGCCCAATTTCCTCATCGCCCATTCCAATCAGCCATTGGATCCGCAGTCACAATCAGCCTTTCCCTCTCAGCAATCGGTCAGCTTACAGACACCTGCAAACGCCGGAACTCTTTTCCCTGTCTGATGTTACCCCGCCGCACTCCATTCTACCCGCTACAGTCCACTCATTCAAGAGGCGGCTCATTCTTCCTCAACTCACGAATTTCCTGAACACCGAGGTAGTTCCCGCGGGGCCGGTTGACCATTGCGAGAAAATAATCTTTTGCTGGGTGTCCTTGTGGGTGTTTTGCTCTGCGAGTCGTGTTTATCATTGCTATTGTAGCGGGGTGACCACTACCGGACGGCTGGCGCCGTTCCGCTTGCAATGTCTGACCGTTACGTGAAAAAGGTATCACGCAAAGACGCGAGGACGCAAAGGAAAGAAAAAGGTAAAGAGAGAGGTAAGGGGAGTATTCCAAAGCGGTTCTACTCGTTCTCGCTCATATGGGAACCCAGTGCGGAAAACTCCTGGCGTCTTTACGGCCTGGCGTGAAAACTTCCTCTGTATTACTCAGAACGTGTTTTGAAATTGCCTGAATTATGAAAATCTGCTACGACTCCCTTTTCGGTTGGTTTTCTGGCAAGGAAGAAGGAGTCGCAGCGATGGAAGGCAAAGGTTATCCCAGTCGTCTCACGAATCGTCAATGGCAGGAGATGGACAATAAACGATGAAAAATAAATGGGCCTGGGTTTTCACGGGAATGATGATAGCCGCCGTAATTGCCATTGTTGCGGTCTGGTTGCCTGCCGCCTTGAAGAAGCTGGGGCTGTTTTCCTGCCTGTTGGGGGCAATGGTTGCGCTCGCACTTTGGAAATTGAAATCAGTGTTCGACTTCGCGAATCAGAGCGGTGAAAGATGGTTCGTCGCGTTTCTGGCAGGATCGGCGGAGGCGCTGCGCATCGGAGAGTCCTACCGCCTTCATTTGGAGGAACAGGAACGCCAACTTGCCCAACAGATCGAAAAACTGCCCGGAATACTCCCCACGCTGGCAACAGATTTAACCGATCGCATCAAACAGGGCTTTCCCGATTTCCTGGCGTTTCGATACTCCGCGATTCTGGGCCACAACAAACAAAACACCGACACCTGGGTTCTGTTTGTTATGTTCGCTGGTGAATTGCTTCTCGCCTCTGCAACCGCTTTTTTCGCGTATCGCTATCTGCTCCGACAGAAACAGGCACCAACAACCAGTTGCACACTGCAGGAG
>JALTOP010000402.1 GCA_027000105.1 Planctomycetaceae bacterium
CGGTGATCGAATCTCCCTGGAACAGAATTGTACTGCCGGGCTGAATCAGCGAATAACGTTTCTTCTTCTCAGCAGCCTGCAAACTGCCCGCTCCCGCGGCCATCACCATTCCGCTTGCCCCCACAGTCAGAGAGGTTGTCATGAAATTCCGTCTGTCGGTTTGTCTGTTTTCATTGTTCATAATGGTATCCGTTCAGAAAAAGGTATTGGAAGAAAACTGGAAATCAGAGGAATAACGCAACATAGGCAGTTGCCAGTATGATCTGCATCGCTGCAAACGGCAATGCCATGACGACAAACCGGCCAAAGGAAAGCGGAATTTTTTGTTTGTGGATGATCGTCATCGCGACAACTGTCGAAGCGGAACCGATTGGCGTGATATTGCCCCCCAAATTGGCACCGAAAATAACGCACCACCACAATGGGGAACCGCTGGTCAGTTCCATTCCGGAAAGAATTTTCGCCAGCATCGCAGCAAGTGGTATGTTGTCAGTGACGGAACTGGCAAGGGAAGAAGAAAAAAGAAGGGAACCCGATGAGGCAGGTTCGGGCAGTGAAAGCATGACCGCGATTCCCTCCCCGATCAGATCCAGTACCATTGCCTGTTCCATGACGTAAATGACAACGAACAGGCCGGCAAAAAACGCAAGTAAATCCCAATCGACCAGGGAATAGTATTTTCCAACTTCGTTTTTGTAGGCCAAAAGCATGATCCCGGCAAAAAAGAGCGCAATGAATCCCATACCAAGTTTATCGAGATTCCACGGCAGAGCGGACTGTCCTGCCAGAGTGGCGATAAAGGCAACCAGAACCACAACAGCAATCCAGAAGAAGTGATGATCAGGGACCGATTCATTTTCATCAAAGCCGGAAACAAGCACTTTTGCTGTTTCTCTTTCTGCTTCGCTTTTCAGGCTCGAAATGGCAAAACGCCATCTCCCCAACAACAGCGTCGCGATTGTAGAGACTGCAACATAGGGAGCCGCGATCAGAAAGAACCTCGCAAAAGAGATGCCGGCCGTTTTCCCTACGATGATATTCGGAACAGAACTGATCAACGTCAGCAATCCCCCCACGTTGGTCAAAAGCCCTTCGACCAGCAGAAAGCCGAGCATCAAATCCTGTCGCTTCAATTTGTGAAGTGACACCGACGTCAGCGAACCGATGATAATCATTGCGGTCACATTATTCAGAACGGCTGAAAACAGCACCGTCAGCAATCCATAATAAACAAGTAACAACCAGGGATCGCCACCAGATTGCTTCGTCAGACGGATTGCCAGCCAACTGAAAATGCCTGATCGGCTTGCGACTTCGACAAACAGGCTCGCCCCCAAAATGACAGTAATCACAGACCAGTCAATACCCGGAATGTAAACTGGCATCGAAATGGTGTGTCCATTCGGCAAGACCACTTCACCAAACGGTAGCAGCGGCACATCCGCCCAGGCAGAAATCATGCAGGCCAGTATGAGACAGAGACCGCTGGCAGTTCCGACAATAATCGACTTCTTGGCGTGAATTTTTTCTTCCAACGCAAGTGCGGCAATCATCCCGACAAGGATGAATGTAAACAGCGCGGTAATCCAGCCAGGAACAGCGTGTTCAGCCACTCCGGCGGCAGATTCGCCTGTTGCGAGTATAATCGGAATAGCGTGAATCATTTTTTCCACCTGGTTTGTTCCGAGCAGATGAGGGAATCAACTTCCTCCATCGCTGCGTGTATCGCATTGGAAAGACGGATAAGACAACTGCGCGCTTCCGGTGATGGATTTGTTGAACAGATGACGCAAGCCCGATCAGTCAACAGGTCGAGCCACATCACACAGCCGGTCGCTCCCCAATGCCCGATAACTTCTTCGCCCAATAAATCTCCAAAAGTTTCCCGATGCGATTTCCAATTATGCCGCCAACCGAGGCCCCAGGGACGACATGATTGATCACGTGAATTCATCGATTCAAAAAACAGGAGTTGATTCCGGGAAGCTTCCTCAATGATTGCCCGAGAGTAGCCATGTGGTTGTGGGGAAGGGACGTCCGGAAACGGGCCGATACAAAATTTGAGCAGATCCCCCGGAGTTGAAAGCAATCCTCCCCAGGGAGCTCCCAGCTTTTGCCAATATTCGCTGTTCCAGTCGCCCGCGTTTCCCTGCAGATATTCCGGAATATCAACTTTTGCAACCCGAGAAAGAATATCGTCGGGCTGTTCATTATCAGGAAAACCGAGGTAGCTGTTCGACATCCCCAACGGCTCGAATATTTTTTTTTGAAGATAGTCTCTGAGTGGTAGGCCGGTGACTTTTTCCATCAGTTTTTGCAGAACGACAAAGCCCATACTCTGGTAGGCTGCTTGCGTTCCAGGTGGATAATCCAAGGAAACATTCAGGATACCCTGATAGAAACGATTCAAACTCGCATGTCCATTCCGCAACTCCAGATTATCAGGTAATTGATCCGGCAAGCCTGAGGTATGTGAAAGCAGATTCCGGATGGTAATCGATCGCTTCTCTGCTTTGTTCCAGCCCGGCAAATAGTTGTGAACCCGTTCATTGAGGGAAAAAAGTCCGTCCTGAACCGCCATCAATACAGCGGTGGCAACAACAGGCTTGGTCAGGGATGCGACGAGGTAGAGTGTCGAATCGTCAATGTCACTTGAATTTTGTTGACCACTTTGGCCCAGATGAATCGCGGGTGAAACAGTGCTTGAGTAAACCTGCAACGAAAGAGCGGAAAACGAACCGCGAGCCACGAACCCTTCAGCCAGTTCAATGACACGTTTCCAGCGGGGCGATCTGTTCCAGGTGGCGCTGGAGGGCTACATCAACCCCCTCGAGGGTGAGGCCCGCGTGCAGTCGAACTTCGGAAAACGCGGCACCGGCATCCACTACGGCGTCCACATCGCCTCCGAGATCGGGACCCCGGTGCGGGCCGTCGCGGCGGGGGAAGTCATCTACGTGCAGTCCATGGACGAGTGGCTCTCAAAGCCGAAGTGGACCACCAACAAAGAGGGACGAAAGGTCAAATCAGGCAGCTGGAGGGCTGGTGTCTACGTTGATATCCGGCACAAAGACAACCGGGTCAGCCGCTATTTGCACCTCGGTGCGGTCGCCGCGGGCATCTCCCGGCGCGCCCACGTCGAACGCGGAGAGATCATCGGCGAGGTCGGCCGAACGGCGGTCATCGACAGCCCGACT
>JALTOP010000403.1:0-8385 GCA_027000105.1 Planctomycetaceae bacterium
CGCTACAGCCATACAAGGTAGACCGGAACAAAAGTTGACAGCCCCGCTATGCCTGGTCTAGCGCTTGTTGCAATCGGGGGTACGGAACTGCCCCATTGGAGTCATCTCCCCTACCAACTGGCTCGGTACAACCACTCATACACTGAAGTCAGACGAAACAGATTGTTCGGCTCTCCTCTTGCGTACTGGATCGTCTAACATTGCGCACCGTCTTGTTTAATTGCTTTCGTCAAAGCCATTCTCCCCGTTAAGGCAGTTCTCTCCGCCAAACTGTTCTCCCGTCAAAGAAATGGGCGGGGAAGTCCCCCCCGTAAAAGCTGCCGAAAAAACTGCCAGAAATTCTCGAGAGCATCAAGAGTTCCGGTCAATCACAACAGGGCTGCCCCATTGTTACCGGAAACACTTGAATGTCAAATTCCAGCTCCGGTTTCGGCACTCAATTGAATGGATTATGATGAGAGAGCAGGCGAGGTGGAGCAAGGAAATGGAGCGAAAGCGACGCGTGGGAACTACAGGAACAGCAGGGCAACAAGCGAACGATTATCTGCCACGTCATTTCCCTTGATCGATTTTCCCCTGCGAATGTCTCATGCTGCTTTGGCATTCGCATTGCGTATCAACTGGGTGATCCGTTCAAAATCGTCCTGGTTGGCAAAATGCAGAATCACCTGTCCCGAGTCCTTGCTTTTCAGCTTGAATTCGACTTTCAGACCAACAGCGTCCCGAAATTGATCCTGGAGCGATTTCAAGTGGTTGCTCAACTCCGGTTTTCCCGATTTCTCAGGTTTATTCATCGGGACGGTTGCCGTTCTACCGAGCATCTCCTTGACGGCTGCTTCTGTCTTGCGAACTGAAAGTTGCTCTTTCTGAATCCGCTCTGCCAGCTCCAGTTGCTGCGATTCTTCTTTCAGTGAAAGCAGGGCTCGCGCGTGTCCTGCAGTCAGTTTTTCTTCCTGCAGACTATTTTTGATCGGAACGGGCAGTTCCAGCAGACGTAGCGTGTTGACAACTGCCGAGCGGCTCATGCTCAATTGCTTGCCCAATTCTTCCGGGCTGCTGTCGAACAGATCAATATAATTTCGGAATGCCTGCGCTTTTTCCAGAACACCCAGGTCTTTCCGTTTCAGGTTCTCCTCAAAAGAAAATTCGCATGCAACCTGATCCACAACATCGACAACACGCGTCGGAATCTGTTTCAATCCAGCCTGTTTTGCGGCCAGCCAACGACGTTCCCCTGCAATCAATTCGTAGTGCTCACCATATTCCCGCACCAGAATGGGCTGTAAAACTCCGTGCAGTCGAATACTTTCTGCCAATTCTTCCAGCGACTGCTTATCAAAATGTTGGCGCGGCTGATTCGCATTGCGTTGAATTTTTTCCAATGGAATTTCGAGTAGAATGCCCTGCTCCGAATCTTCTTCTGTATGCAGTCTGAGTTCAGAAGATTTTGCATAAGGTTCATTGGTCGGGCCTGCCCCACCCAATAACGCATTGAGGCCACGTCCCAGACGTCGCTTGGGGACAACTTCCTGAGAAACGATTTCCGATTCCTGATTCTGTTCCGGTTGTGGATTGGCGGGAGATTGATTTTCCATCGAAAAACTCCGGGAGGTAGCAAAAAAAGGATGAATGGTCTTGCAATCGACACACATCAGTTTGGGAGGGGGCGGTAATGTACGCTCCTGATGATTGTAGAGCAAGATCAAAAAAAAGACGCCCCAGTGGCGGGCCGCAACATGGGCATGCCAGTTTTATCAGGCGGTTTTTTACGTTTGCCAGTCCAATTTCTGTGTAAATATTTCATTTTACTGTTTTTGAACGGTTCGCGGTGAACTCCCGACAAAGGGCCTGCTTCATCAATTAACAGATTGGAATTGACTGATGTTTTGTGTATAATGGGAACAGGCGACTGGCCGAGATCGCCGCCGGTACGTGAATCCCGCCTGTATGTCCCTCCGCGAGAGTCGTTAAGATGAACACAAGATTTCTTCTTCCTGTTTTCTATGGCACTCTTGTTTGCCTGATCTGTAACAGCTTGGGTAGTCATGGCGTCTATGCGGATCAGCCGCTTGATTTCACGCGGGATATTCGCCCGATCCTTTCCAACAAATGTTTTCATTGTCACGGGCCGGATGAAAGCAAGCGTGAAGGGGGAATACGTTTCGATACGGAAACGGGGCCGTTTGCAGAAAGTGATTCCGGCGAACCGGCGATTGTCCCCGGAAAACCGGAAGAAAGTGAACTCTATCGCAGAATCACCAGCAAAGACGATTCGGAAGTCATGCCTCCGGCCGAGACCGGTTCGAAGCTGAAACCGGAAGAAATTGAAAAGATCAGAAAGTGGCTTCTCCAGGGCGGAAAAATCGAAGGGCATTGGTCATACCAGAAGCTGGTTCGTCCGAAACTGCCAGAGGTCAAAAACAGGAAATGGGTGCGCAACGAAATCGACCATTTCATTTTGGCAAGGCTCGAAGCCGAAGGGCTCGCCCCGGCACCGGAAGCATCTCGTGAAACGCTCATTCGTCGCCTCAGTCTCGATTTGACAGGCTTGCCTCCCACGCCCGAGGAAGTAACCGCATTCCTGAATGATCATTCGCCCCAAGCGTATGAACGGGTGGTGGACCGACTGCTCGCTTCTCCCGCTTATGGCGAGCATTGGGCCAGGCCGTGGCTTGATCTTGCCCGCTATGCCGATTCAGCCGGTTACGCCGACGATCCGCCACGCACGATCTGGGCCTATCGGGATTACGTGATCAAATCACTTAACGAAAATAAACCATTCGATCAATTCACGATCGAACAACTGGCTGGCGATTTACTCCCGAATCCGACCGATGAACAGCTCATCGCGACCGCGTTTCATCGAAACACCCTGACAAACAACGAAGGGGGAACCAACGATGAAGAATTCCGCAATGCAGCCATTGTCGATCGTGTCAATACGACGTTCGCGGTCTGGATGGGAACGACGATGACCTGCGCGAACTGCCATACCCATAAATTTGATCCGATTTCGCAGAAAGAGTATTTCCAGATTTTCGCCATTCTGAACAACACGGAAGATGCCGACAGACGCGACGAAAGTCCACTTTTGCGATACTTCACCCCGGAACAGAAACAGCAGAAAAAACAGTGGCAACAGGAACTTGAAAAACTCAAAACGAAATTGCATACGCCAACGCCGCAGTTGATTGCCTCGCAGAAAAAGTGGGAAGTTCGAATCAACACTCCCGTAAAATGGACAGCCACAGCGCTGCAACAGGCAACGTCTTCTCGGGGTTCGACTCTGCAGATTCGTGACGGGCGGTCGGTTTTTGTCAAACAGGCAAGCGAGAGGGAGAACTATGAAGTTCGTCTTTCCCCCACCGGGCCGCAAAAGAAAGTTGCGTCCCAATGGACTGCGATTCGCTTGGAAACCTTGCCCGATGAGCAACTTCCCGGCAAAGGGGCAGGCCTGGGCGGTGGCAACTTCGTAATTACGCGAGTTTCGGCCAGCGTTGAGCCGATCGGGAATCGCTCCCCGAAAGTCCGGTCGGTTCGCATCGAGATTCCGGGGAAGCAGAAGATTCTCTCTTTGGCAGAAGTACAGATTTTTTCCGGCGGAAATAATATCGCCCTGCAGGGTAAAGCGACGCAAAGCAGTACTGACTATTCCGGCCCTGCCAATCTGGCAATCGATGGCAGCACCAACGGCGACTACACCGCCAAATCGACCACACACACCGCGAAATCAGACAATCCGTGGTGGGAAGTCCAGTTGAATTCAACACAGCCGGTTGATCGCATCGTGATCTGGAACCGCACCGATAACAATTTGCAACGCAGACTCAGAAACTTCCGCATCAAAGCGATTGGCGAAGAGAATAAAGTGGTCTGGGAGACAACCATCAAGGAAGCTCCCGATCCGAAACGGGAGTTGTCGCTCACTGTTTCTCGTCCTGTTGAACTTGTCCAGGCATTTGCCGATTATGAACAGCCAGGCTTTGCAGCCGCTTTTGTGCTGGATAAAAAAGATCCGAACAAACGCGGTTGGGCAGTTGGAGGGGAAATCGAACAACCGCACACCTTGACGCTCGTCCCCCGAAAGCCTTTTTTCGTTCAGGATAAGGAGCAACTGGTTGTCAGGATCGAGCAGCAATCGCCTCACGTGAATCATAACCTGGGGCATTTCCAATTTTCATTGACAGACAACCCGATCGTTTCCGAAATGGCGAAAGTGAAACCGGAAATGCTCGAACTGGCCAGAATTCCCGTTGAAAAACGGACACCTGAAATGCAACGGAAACTGACGCAATACTACATCGCCGAGATTGCCCCTGAATTGAAAGACACGCGAAAACAGATCGCCAAACTGGAGCAATCGATCAAAAACCAGAAGCCGTACACAACGGTTCCTGTCATGAAACAGTTGCCGAAAGAGAAATACCGCAAGACATTCATACAAATTCGTGGCAATTACAAATCTCTGGGCGAGCAGGTGCAGCCCGCTTTGCTTTCCGCCTTTCATGCCCCGCCCAAAAAGGAAGGGCCGCCCGACCGGATGGATTTGGCGAAGTGGCTTATCGACAAAAACAATCCGCTGACTCCCCGCGTGATTGCGAATCGGTTCTGGGAAAAACTGTTTGGAATCGGGCTGGTTTCAACCAGTGAAGAATTCGGATCACAGGGGGAACTTCCTTCGCATCCGAAATTGCTCAACTGGCTCGCCTCGGAATTGCTGCGCCTTCAATGGGATCAAAAAGCGTTCATCAAAACAATTGTGATGTCGGCTACGTACAGGCAGTCTTCCCATACGACTGCCGAGAAACTGGAACGCGATCCGAAAAACCGTTTGCTTTCCCGCGGAGCCAGATTCCGACTTTCTGCCGAAATGGTGCGCGATCAGGCGTTGGCGGTGAGTGGATTATTGAGCCGCAAGATGTACGGCCCGCCCGTCAAACCGCCTCAACCATCACTGGGACTCAACGCGGCTTTCGGTGGCCGTATCGATTGGCAAACAAGCAAAGGCGAAGACCGGTATCGCCGTGGGTTGTACACAACCTGGAGACGGTCGAACCCGTACCCCTCCATGGCTGCTTTCGATGCGCCCAACCGCGAAACATGTTCGCTCAAGCGGGAACGAACCAACACGCCACTTCAAGCATTTGTGACGCTCAACGATCCCGTTTACGTGGAAGCGGCTCAGGCATTGGGGCGACGCATGGCAAAACACTCGGGCACGTTACAGGATCGCCTTCGCTTTGGCTTCCTGCTTTGCACCGCCCGCCAGCCACAGGAAAACGAGTTGCAAAGGTTGGTCGAGCTCTTCAACTCGGCTAACAGGAAATATCAAAATGATACAAAAGCGGCGACCGAATTGGCGACGGAGCCGATTGGCCCACTCCCACAAGAAGCCGACCCTGCGGAGTATGCCGCCTGGACGCTGGTGGGAAATGTGTTGCTCAATCTCGATGAAGTGTTGATGAAACCGTAAAGGATCAATCCCCACCGCTAAAATTAAAAACTTGTCGGCCGGAATTTCCGGTCTGTCCAATGATAAAAAGCGAGGCTTAATCATGGAGAATTACAAACAATATCTGCAGGCGGTAACACGCAGACACTTTCTGCAAAATACGGGCATCGGTCTGGGGAGTATCGCACTGGCTTCGATGTTCGCCGATCGATCCGCAGCTTCTTCGCGAGCAGCGACGAATCCGTTGGCTGTTAAACAACCGCATTTCACCCCGAAGGCGAAACGGGTCATCTATCTGCACATGACCGGTTCGCCACCGAATCTGGATCTGTTCGATTACAAACCTGAACTGATCAAAAGAAACGACGAAGATTGCCCGGATGATTTCCTCAAGGGGAAAGAGTTCGCCTTCACCACCGGCGTTCCCAAGTTGCTCGGAACGCCCCAGAAATTTACCCAGGCCGGAGAATGCGGAACCTGGATGTCGGCTGCCATTCCCCATCTGCATGAAGTGGCCGACGATTTATGCGTGATTCATTCGATGACGACCGATCAATTCAATCACGCACCAGCCGAACTGTTGCTTTACACCGGTTCGGCCCAATCGGGACGGCCTTCTATCGGTTCGTGGGTCACTTACGGATTGGGAACCGAAAATCAGAATCTGCCCGGTTTTGTCGTATTGATATCCAGCGGGGTTCAACCGAACGGCGGCAATAAATCGTTCGGCAGCGGGTTCCTTCCTTCAGTCTATCAGGGCGTGCAGTGCCGTTCGCAGGGCGATCCTGTCTTGTACGTTTCCAACCCGAAGGGAATGAACCGCGACATCCGCAGACTCAGTCTGGATGCGTTGAAAGATCTCAATGAAATTCATGAACACGAAACAGGCGATCCCGAAACACGCACACGTATCTCCCAGTATGAACTTGCCTACCGCATGCAGGTTTCGGTTCCCGAAGTCATGGATATTTCGAAAGAAACGAAACAGACACTCGAAGCGTACGGTGCCAGGCCGGGAGCATCATCTCTGGCGAATAACTGCCTGCTCGCCCGGCGTCTTGTTGAGGCCGGCGTGCGCTATGTGCAACTGTTCGACTGGGGTTGGGACTTCCACGGAACCCGACCTGACTCGGGGATCGGTGACGGATTGAAGAAAAAATGTGCGACGATGGATAAACCGGTCGCAGCGCTCATTAAAGATTTGAAGCAGCGCGGCCTGTTTGAAGATACGCTGATCATCTGGGGCGGCGAATTCGGACGAACTCCATTTCGGGAAGGACGGACTGCGAAAAGCAAAGTCCTCGGACGTGACCATTACCCCGATTGCTACACGATGTGGCTCGCTGGTGGTGGTGCCAAAGCCGGCTTCAATTACGGCCAGACCGACGAACTCGGTTTCGGTGTTGTCGAAAACAGGGTTCATGTCCACGACTTGCAGGCAACCATCATGCACCTG
This sequence comes from Planctomycetaceae bacterium, assembly GCA_027000105.1. Classification (GTDB taxonomy): domain Bacteria; phylum Planctomycetota; class Planctomycetia; order Planctomycetales; family Planctomycetaceae; genus Rubinisphaera. The sequence continues at coordinate 6,909 of JALTOP010000403.1, forward strand.
CTCGGCTTCAATCATGAAAAGTTGACCTACCGCTTCCAGGGCAGAGACTACCGGCTGACCGACGTGCACGGCAACGTCGTCCACGACATCATTTCATAACAGAATCTCATAACAGGGACGACAACTTCAACAGCGGCGCAATTAACGAATACTGATCGCCTGGTGTAGCGGTTTGATGACGCGATCGAGAATATGATCGCGCAGCAGCCTCTCACAGTCGTCACGCAGTTCGTGCATCGTTTCTTCGAAGGAAGATTCGGTTTGAAGACTTCCATATTGGCGCACTGTAAAGTAGACGCTGATCGACTCCTCGGGATAATCGCCCCGGCGGACCTGGTAGGCGTTGGTGCGGGTTTCCACCATCAATCGAGCCTGTCTTCTGCATGAATCTTCCAGGGCAATCGTTATCGAAGGTTCAAAGTTCAGTACCTGCATGCCGGGAATATCTTTCAGCGTGTCGATTGCAGGGCCTCCGCCCAGAACTTCCGCAACGATTTCATCATGGTTTCCCCGATAGTTGAAATCGAATCCGAAGAGGAAATCAAGCGCTTCACAATCGAGCGGGCTGACCGAAAGCATATAGGGCACGAGTTGCAGAACCAACGCGTGCTGTTGCATGGCTGATTCAATGCTTTCAGGATTCATGCAACCGCTGCAGATTCTTCTTTTTTCAAGCGAAAGCCAGCGGTGCTGGGACTGATCCTTGTCTTCCTCAAGGATGAAATCGCCCGTCTCCCGTGAATAGAAATTTCGCATACTCGGAAAGGTTTTCTGCACACGCTCAAAAAAGTTGAGAACGGTTTCCCGCTGGGAGGGCAGAACCATCTCTGTATTCAGGTTCATATTGATGAAGAAATCATCGGAAAGATTATCGTAAATTGTCGCCACAGTTTTCACCTCTTTCGCAAAAATGCGTCAGCCTATTCAATAGACAAGGTTGCCAACCTCGAACTCCGACTGAATAATAGGAGCCCTGATGACAGCATTGGATATGCAGATGTATTTGAAACAGAGAACAAAACGACTGGAGAATATGGAATCTTACCCGCCTGACAGGACCAGGTCAAAGAGCACAGATATTTTCCCTTCTCGTCCGTTTGGGATCAATCAATTTTGTTAGATACGCATCAATAAAGGACCAAATGAAATTGTGCCGTCCTCTCCGTGAAACCGCTCTCCAGGTCGATCTTTTCAAAACCGAGATTGGTTGGGTTGTTCTGGCTGGATATCGGGAATTTTCCTGCGCCGCCTCATCAACCTGTCGGGTCGTCCGCCTTCTCCCCGGAAATGACACCAGAAAGGAGGCAGAGGCTCGCTGGAAAAATGAAATTCAAAGCGGTTGGCTGTCTCGACAGGGGCGCTTCCATCATCGTTACTTCCATCATCGCAGCGGGATTCGCTTTTCAAACTGGTTTCCGGATTGTCGCGCCAGACTCAAAGAATACGGAACGGGCAGACAGATTGATTTTTCGAACAT
>JALTOP010000403.1:8395-11980 GCA_027000105.1 Planctomycetaceae bacterium
GAACATACCGTGTCATCTCGGAACGATGACGATTTTTCAGCAAAAGGTATTGAAGGCAACCAGACTCGTCCCCTGCGGAAAAACTCAAAGCTACGGCGAAATTGCCCGGCGAATCGGTCATCCCCGAGCCGCCCGGGCAGTCGGCGGAACAATGGCCCGCAACCCGATTCCAATCATCATTCCGTGTCACCGCATCGTTGGCCACAACGGAAAGCTGACCGGTTTCACCGCTCCGGGAGGAATCCGTTTCAAGAAAAAACTGTTGATGCTGGAGTCGATATTGGAACAGTGATCGCCCTCGGAACCTTCAGTCCCCCAGAATCTCGCTGCGCAACTGTTCGAGCAGCGTAATGGCTTTGGAAATATCGGCCTTCTGTTTCTCGCGATCTTCGGGGATTTCCCGCTCGATCGTCAGCGGGCCGTCATAACCGATTTCCTTCAGGGTTTCGAGGTAGAGTCGCATGTTGACATCTCCCTCACCAAGCGGAACTTCGCAGCCCCACTCTTTTCCCCGAACCGATTCTTCCGCCCAGGTCGCATCTTTGCAATGGACACTTTTGACGTACTTGCCTACCTTCTTCAGTGCTTCAATCGGATCTCCGGTACCGTAGAGAATCATGTTGGCAGGATCAAAATTGATAAACAGGTTATCCCGTCCGACATCACTGATGAATTCAAGCAAGTGGTCTGCTGTTTCCTGACCGGTTTCCAGATGCAATTTCTGCCCGTGTTCTCCCAGATCGTCCAATAGCGATTGTGTTACCTTGACCAAATCGAGATAGGTTTCCGATTCACGATCTTGAGGGACAAAACCGATGTGCATTCCGAGTGTGTCACAGCCCAGATATCGGGCAAACTGTGCCGTGACCCGAGCGTCGGCGGCGCGAGCGGCCCGAAATTCTTCAGGAACCAGCCCGACTGTCCTGGCTGTTGTCTCGATATCGGCGTAGCTTTCTCCTTCAGAAAAACAAAAAACGCAAGTAACGGTTGTGCCCGCCTGCTCACATTGGGCCAGGAATTCTTTTGCCCGCTTTTCGTCTCTGGCCCCCTGATGAGGTGAATGCAAGTGAATGGTTGGAATCTTCAATTCCGAAACAACATCCATTCTCACCCCCAGACCGGCATCCAGGGAAGTAAACACGCCAATCGGCCATCGTTCCATAATTCTGCTCCTGTTTTTTGTCCTGTTGGTTCATCATCTGTAAAGGGAGACTGCCCCGATCTTCCGCCTAAAGAATAACTTTCCCGTTCTCTGTTCGCTATCGAACCAACTTAAAAACGAACTTAAAATACAGGAATTCAGTCGGAGAACCCGGTTGGGACGAGTCCGTTCAATACCGGATTTTACAATTGGGAAGTTCGCGCGTCAGTTGTGAAAAGCCTGCATCGGTAATGGCCGTCCCCCGCAGATCGATATGCCTGATCTGATCGCATTGAACCAGGTATTTGATCGAGGCATCGGTCACTGCGGCACATTGCTTCAAGGTTAGATCTTTAAGCAGTGGAGTTTGGGCGAGAGCCTGAATGCCGATATCGGTAATCGAAGTTCGAGTCAGGCAGAGATTCGCCAAAGAAGGAATCCGGGCGAGAGTTTGCAATCCGCGATCACTGAGAGTCGCATCCCGTACATCAACCCAGACAAGTTGAGGCAATTGGCAGAGCACACCGAGTTCTTCTTCAGGAAGCACGCATTTTTTTAGGGCCAATGCCTGTAGTTGTGTCAGATATTTGATTTCACGAAATTGGTCGGCATCAAGATGCAGATTTTTCAGTTCCAGATTTTTCAGGGAGCGGAACGATGTCAGGGAATCGAACCAATGCATCGCCGGGGCGCTGGCCTCACCGGCCTGACAGGCAATGATATCGCCCGTCCTGCTTTTTTTGACTCTCACATGATGCATCTTCAAAACGTCGATACTGCGCATGATGTCGCTGGCAAGTTCATGCGAGAGGTCTGTTTTGATTTTGAGTGACGGAATCGCCTGTCGAAGATCTTCAATTCCCTGATAGGTAACCGCTGTTTTTCGAATATCCAGAGCAACGAGAGAATTGAGAGCACCAAGTTGTCGCAACCCCTGGTCTGAAATTGCCGTCTCTGGAATGTAAAGCCGTTTCAGTCGCGATAACTGCGACAGGGTGGTCATCGCTTTATCGGTAATCGGCGTTCCTCCCAACTCCAGGGAGTCCAGCCGAACCAGTTGAAGCAGGTGGAAAAGGCCTTCATCCTCGATACGATTGCCTCCCAATCTCAAAGCACGCAACCTGCGAAAAAGAGTGAGTGTAAACAGCCCGTTGTGCGTGAAATAGGTGTTGCGAAGATCGAGGCTTTCCAGTAAAGCGAGACGCTGCAGCCACTTCATGGCCGCCCCGGTTATTTGGCATCCACGCAGTTTAACATCTTTCAGTGAAACCAGGCCTTCCAGGTGGTGCAATCCCGCTTCAGTAATCTGCAATCTGCTCAGATTGACTTTTTGCAGAAAACGAAGCGATTTCAGAAAACGCAACCCGTTATCCGTCACATTCGTGCCCGCCAGAGAAAGAGAACGGATTTGTTCCAGGTTGGAAAGGGCTTCCATATTATCATCGGTAAACGATGTCTGGGAAAGATCGAGAGTTTCCAGAGAACCGAATTGATCGATAAGCCGAACGATTTCCGGAGATAGATCGATCTTTCGCAACGTGAGGAATTGCAGATCTTTCCCTGTTTTGATTTTCGAAAGCAACTCTTCCGCCCGCGGACATTTCCCCAGATTCAGATGCGTCAACTGCGCAGGCATCTCGGGCAGTTTGTCTGTAAGAGCTGACCAATCGACTGATGAAAGATCCAGGGAAACACCGCCTGCGTTCTGATCGCCGACAGCCCCCAGGGAAATCCAGTCTTCAAGTATCAATTTGTTGGTGTTTGTCACTAAACAGTCCCTGAGCCGGGAGTCCAGGCATAACAGGCCCGCAGCACGGACTCAATAATCATTCGAATGCCCCGCACCGAGGGCACAGGAGTCTGCCTGAAACAGCCTCCGAGCGTCACTATACAAATTATTTTCGCGAAAGTCGCTGTTCGAGTATTTGTTGTACAACTTTTTCCGGAACATCGGGAACGACTTCAACATGGCCCACCCGCGTGGGCAGGATGAATCGGAGATTTCCCGCCACTGTTTTTTTATCGAGTTTCATGCAGGATAGAACCGCCTCCGGGGACAGTGAGACGTTTTCGGGCAAAACAGTTGGCAAATGGAGGTCCTCCAGCAACTTTTTCTGGCGATCAACCACATGGGCGTCGATACGTCCCATTTTTTCCGCCAGACAGGAGGCATCGACCATTCCGATCGCGACCGCTTCGCCATGTGTCAGCTCGCCATAACCGCACAAGGTTTCATAAGCATGCGCGAATGTATGTCCGTAATTCAGGATTGCCCGTAAACCGGACCGCTCGAATTCGTCTTCCTCGACAATATCGGCTTTCAACCGACAGCTTTTTGAAACGATTTCACGTAATACTTCAGGATTCATATTGTTGATTTTGTCGACATGTTCTTCGAGATACTCGAAGAATTCCGCATCCAGGATCACTCCATATTTCACCAC
>JALTOP010000404.1:0-1424 GCA_027000105.1 Planctomycetaceae bacterium
GCGGTTTTAAGAACGGATCCTTCTTTCAGGCCGAGCGTTTCCTCGATCAGTCGGGCGGCCCCTTTGTATCTGTTCTTTTTCGATTTTCCGATTTTCCCGAACGAACCGATAAGCGGAATCGCACCACGCGAAAAAGATTTCTGCGGTTCTGTCACGAGTCTATCGACAACGATATCGTAACGCGTTCCCAATCCATTACAGTCCGGACACATGCCAGTCGGGCTGTTGAAACTGAACAACTGAGGCGACGGCGGCGCGTAACTCATTCCCGATTCCGGGCAGGCGTATTGTGCGCTGAAAAACTTTTCGTCGTGCTCACCATCCGGCGATTCACTCAGGCAGATCAACCCGTCATTTCCCAGCTTCAACGCCTGTTCCACAATTTCTGTCAATTCAGTTCGACCAACCGAGCCGATCTCAACGCGATCGACAAATAAATCGATCGTATGTTTGTAGTTTTTCCGCAACGAGGGAGGATCGCTGAGCGGATAGATTTCGTCATCGACACGAACTTTCAGAAAGCCTTGCCGAAACAGATCATCAAACAGATCCCTGAATTCTCCTTTTTGCCGTTGAACAAGCGGGGCGAGAATATCCAGCTTCGTTTTTTGGGGATGGGCAAAAAGTGTTTCGACAATTTGGTCTGCACTTTGCGCCTTGATCGGCAGCCCCGAAACGTAACAGTAACCTTGCCCGACCCGAGCAAACAGAATGCGCAGGTAATCGTAGATTTCGGTGATTGTCCCGACAGTGCTGCGCGGATTACGACCGGTCACTTTCTGTTGAATCGAAATGCAAGGCGCGAGTCCGGTAACCGCATCGACATTCGGTTTGGGAAGTTGCCCCAGAAATTGACGAGCGTATGTTGAAAGCGATTCGATGTACCGCCGCTGTCCCTCGGCGTATAAGGTATCGAACGCCAGCGAACTTTTCCCCGACCCGCTCACGCCGGTCATCACAATCAACTTCTGCTTGGGAAGTTTCAGGGAAACATCCTGCAAATTATGCTCGCGCGCCCCGCGAATCACGATTTCGTTATCTGACATCCTGTTTACGATTCCTGCCTCATTGTTATTAACCGCTTGCCTCAAGCGCAGGATTCACTCCGTCCCGGTAAACGCTGTATCCTGGCGAACGCTGTGTCCCGGTAAAAGTCGCATCCCGGCAAGCGCTGCATCAAAACGGACATTGTAATGCAACAGAAACAGTCCGGCGAGGCTGTAGCACGACTGTTTTGAATTCTGTATGATCTCGTTGAACGCCTGCAGGCTTGTTTCGGACGGCGTGAGTGAGAGGTACTGAAGTGTTGCGTAAAAATGGCAGCCGGGTAGCGTGTGCTGTGCACACCAATCGTGGGTTGTTATACTCAAAACATGCCCAACTATCGACGTGCTTACATTCCTGGCGGAACTTTTTTCTTTACC
>JALTOP010000404.1:1434-3151 GCA_027000105.1 Planctomycetaceae bacterium
GTGATCATTATCAATAGTCTTTCCCGTTCAAGCTGTTGATCACGGATGTTTGCCAGGCTGCGATCTCTTTTTGCATCCGTTTGGCCCGCTCCGGATGCTTTGAAAGCAGATTCTTTCTTTCCCGCGGATCTGTTTTCAAATTATAAAGACGATAGGTAAACTTGCCCGGTTCCTTCTTGACGGGCAGGCGATGCAGTTTCCAGTCGCCATCGATCCAGGCCGCTGCTCCCTGCGGATTCTCTGTGGGGATGTTTCCGGGAATGAGGGATGGATCCGGTTCTACCTCACGAGCGGGTTGAGGATGTTCCCGCTGCTGTTCCAGCATTGTTGCACTTCTCATTGGCCGCCCTTTACTCTGATAGACCCAGAAACCGAGTGGCGATTTTCTTTGAAACGACTGACCGCGGATAATGGGAACCAGCGATTCGCCATCCAGAACCGGCTGATTCGACGCGGGGCAGACCTTGGCCAGTTCCAGCACAGTCGGAAAGATATCAACCGTGCCACAGACATCTTCGATGATCCGATTTCTGTTGATCGTTCCGGGCCACTCGATGATGGCGGGAACCCGGATTCCTCCTTCCAGCAGAGAGCCTTTTCTGCCTGAAAGACCGGCCGTTGAGCCTTCTTTCAACGCTCCATTGTCGCTGGTGTACCACAAAACGGTACGCTCTGCGATTTTCATCTGTCGTAATGATTTTCTCAATTTCCCCATGGCCTGGTCGATGCCCGTCAATTCGCCAAGAAAGTTCTGCATTCGGGGGGATTCATTCGGATAGAGGGCTTTCAATTCTTCGGTTGCAATATGGGGCGAATGAGGCGAGCCGAACCAGATAACCGCCAGAAACGGTTTCTTCTCCTCTTTCGCCTGCTTCATAAATTCAACAGCGTAATCGACAGGAACCTGCGAACTTTCACCTTCTGTCTGAATCACTTTTCCGTTGAAGCTCATTAATGGATTGTTTTCATAAAAATTGGGACTGGACAGCCAGGTGGTAAACCCGGAATGGCCCGGACAAACCGGACTGTCCGCTCGAACAGAACCTAGGTGCCATTTCCCAAAATGTCCCGTCGCATAGCCCGCTTTCTGCAAAAGTTCCGCGATGGTCGTTTCCTGTGGACGCAAGGGAAACCCCCAGGAAAAGCAGCCAAAGCGATTGGGGTGTCTGCCCGTCAGAACGGATCCTCGTGTTGGCGAGCAGACAGGAGCCGCCGCGTAGAACCGATCGAATCGTAATCCGTTCGCAGCCATTTCATCCAGCACTGGTGTTTTAACGGGGGAAGCACCGTAATAGGCCACATCTCCCCATCCCTGATCATCAGCCATGCACAGAATGATATTCGGGCGATCCGCTTTGTCCCCCACCGCGACACCCGGTTGCAGCAGAAGAACAGCCAGCAGGATTGCCGAAAGGCGTCTCGGCAGTTTCGATCGTATTGTCAAACGCTCACACATCGGTCGTTCCACCTTTTCGCAGCGGGATTTCAATCGTGGTATCTATTTTTCGCCCAAAGCAACTTTTTTCAGCCTATCACCGGTGAGCCGATATGTAAACCATTCCCGCATCGCGGTCGCTTCAAGCGAATCGTAGAAGTTGATGGCTGGTTCGTTCCAGTCGAGCACGGCCCATTCGAGCCGTCCGCAGTTCCGTTGAATCGCAATTTGCGCAACCTTCTGCAACAGTTTGCCGCCAATCCCTTTTCCTCGAAACTCCTG
>JALTOP010000405.1 GCA_027000105.1 Planctomycetaceae bacterium
ATTACCTTTTTCTGAGCCCCTTCTTTTTCCGCCACATCAATCGTGAGAGCTTCATGGTATAACAGACGGATTATCCGCGTTTGTTTTGGAATTGAAATCTGAACCGTCTGTTTGTTCTGGAGGTGCTTTTCCAGTTCGGAGATGGGGATAAGAATGAGTGTTTCACCGCTCCAATTCTTCTTTTCCTGCCAAACAGTGTGATCCATTTCGATCTGCAGGGGCTGAGTGCTGTTGGTGGGGTTCTTTTTTTTCTGGCGTTCTGTTTTTGGCTCTGCATTTTGATCGGGAGAGGCCTGGCTTTTCTCCTGAAGTGGAGTTGTTTTTTCTGTTTCCGATTTCCGAATGAAGATAGCTGGCATTTCACTGATATCATCGGCGTCGATTTCGACAGATTCCTTCCCGAGCGGATCGTCCGCAGCAGCTTCAGTAGTCGCAGCAGTTTCAGTAGTCGCAGCAGTTTCAGCAGTCAACTGAGTTGCGGGGGAGGCGGAGGGGGAGGGACTCGCCGCTGTTTTTTGCTCATGAATTGCTTCGACGAGCCATCGGTAGTTTGACGATTCGGAAATCGTTTTCAGGTTTTCCCGATAGTAAAGCGTTTGTGGAATTCTGGGGGGCGTGATTTTCAAATGGATCGGAGATTTGCCTGTCGTCATTTTCTTTTCGAGAGGCATTCTCCAATCTGCCTTGATGAAGCAGGCGTCATCAATTCTTTCCGCAAATGCGACAAGGATTCTCTTTTTCTGTTTCATGACGCGAATGGGGAGAATGGTATTCCTGGATTCCACCTGCAAAGAGATCAGTTCCCAGTCTATCGGTTTTTCGATTGTCATTGTCCACAACGGCTCGTCGATCACGTCTATCTGATAGCGGGATGAGAGGTGAACCTGATCGAACTGTACCGAAACCCGTTGGTCAGCGATAACAGTCAATTCTTTTTGACGTTTTCTGAGTTTCACCTTGAAGCGTTCCGGCTTCTCCAGACGGAAGCAGAGAGCATCATTCGAGATGTTTTTTTTGCCGAACCAGTTCTGATTGAAGACCGCAGGAGTGATGCGACTTGTGTTGATCGAGGGAAAATCGACATCGGACAGTTCGTATCCGGGGGGACTTTGCAGTGCAATTTGCCATTGCTGTTCGAAATCCGCCTCATTCGATTTATAAACCAGACTGGGGAGATGGACATCTATTGGCGCGGTGGCGGATTCAGTGCCGTCGGAGTCAAAAGGCATGATGAGATCGACAACGACAGTCTGCTTGTTCGTTTTGGTATCAGGAAATTTCAGTGCAAGCGATCTCCGCTGCGACGAGAGTGGTTCCAGACGATACTCGATGTGCGAGAGAGCGTGAACAGAACGGACAGCCATGCCGCGGGGGAGTTGCCATTTGACCGTGCGTTGTCCGTTTTCCGGGAACTCGACTTTCATCTGGAGGCGCAGGGAAAGAAAAGAGGGGGAAATTTCAGCGAACATCGAGGTCTGGAACGAGTCGTATGGTTTCTGCTTCCCGCCCGGATTAATGTCGTTGGCCGTGTCGAGGACCAGTTCCATTTGCCTGATCGCTCCGACATAATAAGTCCGTCCGTTTCCCCGGCCCGATAATAATTCAATCATTTTCTGGGACGAGGGAAACAGCCTGGCTTTGAATTTTTCGGGAAACTGAAAGGCCATTTGACACTGGGCAACAGGTGGAATTCCGAGTGTAAAGCGGATCCCGTTTTCCAGGATTCTGTTTTGCGGGATCACATCCAGTTCAATTTGATAACGGCGAATTCGCTGGTCGTTTTTTTCATCTCCTTCCCGGTCTGGCAGCGGGATTTCCAGTCCCGAGCCGTCGGGTAGCGGTGTGATACTCGCCGATCGTCCATTGACAATCGCTTTCAACTCGGGGAGCGAATCGATTGAAGTAAGGGGGAGGATGAATGAATTCCGGTCTTCGGCTCTGGTATCGATGATTTCAAATCGGCAATGTACTCGCAGCACTCCCTGCTCTGTCCAGAGGGCATCATAATTTACCCGATGGAAAAGAATCTCGTTCAACTCCCTGCTGGTCGATTCGAGTTCCTTGATTTTCTTGGCGACACTCTCGGAAAGGTAAATGATATCCGGGTATTGAGCCGGTTGAAGACCCCGGAATTTTTCCGTCAACAGGGCAGTCTTTACCGGAATAAGCAGATCGGGCTTGGGAGTCCGGACGGTTGAGGCTGTTTCAGGATCCGATTGTGCATTCGAAACGGAAGCATGAAGCCAGAGGAGCATTAGCAGGATGCCACACGACGTTCCTAAAAGATGGCGTAATGTTCCCCCCGGTTTGGAGAGTCGGTCTTGTTCTGTCTTTTGTCGGCCAATAAATTGATTGAGCAATTGTCCCGGAAGCTGGGCGGCAAGGAATAAAGCAGCTGTGACAGGAAACAGCATCAGCCTCAGGTTGTATTGATCGTAAAGAACAGAAACCGCGGAGAAAAGAACAGCCAGAACGATCCAACCCAGATGGGCATGTTGAACAAGAACATTGACAAACAGGGAAAAAGACAAAACAGCAGTAAAAGCCCAGAACAGGAAATACCAGGGGATCGAGCCTGAACCCGGGCCGATCGCCAGTTGAATTCTGTCTCCGATGCGGTGGTCATTCGGGTGAGCTTCGAACAGCGTATAGTTGTGCAGAAAAACGTAATCTGAGATAAGCGAATCGAGAACGGTTTGGGGAGTACGAAAGGACGCTCCCACGAACAGGTTGTCGACAAAGGCGGGATCGACTTCCAACCGGGCGTAATAGTTTTTCTGTAATTTCTGCCAGAACAGAATCGAATTATCTGCTCTTGGTGCCTTTCCCGACGGCAGACAGAGAAGGATTTGATCGTAGCTGACGGGGAATGGAATAGCCGGGAGTGGTAAAGAATCGAGCGTGGTTGTCGAGTAGGTCACGATCAGGGATTCGATTGCTCCTTCCGAATCAGGTAGTTGGAAATGTCTTCCTGTCGATTCCAGAACGAAGGATTGCCCGTTAATGATGACTGAATCGAGAGTGATTTCATCGGGAAACTCCAGTTCTGACGGGAAGGGCTGGCCCTGTTCCGTTTGCCGTTTGTATTCAATTTGTATCTTGGGATTTCTGGAACCGGGGCGATGCCAGATTGCCTTGATAACAC
>JALTOP010000406.1 GCA_027000105.1 Planctomycetaceae bacterium
ACAAAGGCGAACGAACAAAAACAGGGATAACAGCGCGATCAGCAACCCTCCCCACATTTCGCGTCGCGGATTCAGGTCTGCGTCCGGTTCGAAGTCCCAGCTGTCTGAAAAATAGATCAGAGGCAGTGTTCTGTTTTCAGGATCGAAAGGTGAGTTGAGCAGCCAGATTCCTGCAAACATGAGTCCAAGAAGGATGGGCAGAAGCAGGGCCATCTCCCATGGTCGGTAGCGTTTTCCGCCCAGTCCCATTCCCAGAAACGCTCCTGCGAAGCCGATCCAGATCCCCCCTTTAATAAACAGGCCCAGCATTCCCCAACGTAGTGCCTGCCAGTTACTGGCGAGTTCGCTGTCATGTGTCAGCCCGAGAGTTTGACCGTATGTCATCGATCCCCCAATGCCGATCGCGACCGCCATCATCGCCGCCGCCCGCGCCGCTTTCAGGGAAGATGTCCAGGGAATAAACATCAGGACAAGGGTCAACGAAGAAAGGACTCCGGCGATCATGGCACCCGATTCATGCCCGTATTGACCACGGATACCCCAGCCCATTCCCGCGGCCATCGCAGTCACAATCATGGCAGCGACCAGATGAAAAATGCTGCTCCGTCGGTTACTCTCAATTCTGTTCATACTCGCTTTCTCAAAACCACTTCCAATTTGTACCTGGTTCCCGGCTTGTAGTTGGAATGCCCGATGGCATCTGCCCTGCTGAATCGGATTCTTTTACAATCAGGGGCCTTCTTTTCTGTGATAGGCCTGCGGGGAGTTGGCTCGAAGCTCAACAAAAGCGATCAAGTCGCATATTTCCTGGAACGACAGTGGATCCAATGTTCCGACCGGCATGTTGGATTGTCTGGAAGGTGAGATCGATTCGATATCGCCTTTCTCGATGGAAGACTTTTTTCCTTCTGAATCGATAATCTGTACCACTCCCGCTTTTCCGACAGACATCAATCCGGAGTAGGTCTTGCCTGAAGTCGTTAGCACGGTGACACTGGGGTAATCTTCATTCAATTCGAGATTGGGGAACAGAATCGCTTCCAGCAGTTCTTTTCGCTGCCTCAAACCGGCGATATCAGAAAGATCGGGTCCCAGGTTTTCCCCTACATCACCCTTGCGATGGCATTTGGCACAACCCGCTTTTTGGTAAACGGTTTTACCACGCTTGACATTTTCCTTATCGAAAACCAGGGGGGCGAGTTTCTTTTTCAGCTCCTCATACCTCCAGCGGCTTTTTTCAGGAAGTTTTGGCCAGGCAGGATCAAGCTCATTCGGCCATTTTTTACGAAACCAGTTTTGATAGGCTGACAGTATTTCGCAGTTGGTGGCTTTTGCTTTCATCTTTAACAATTCGGCCGGTCGCACATTGGTCCAATGCTGGAGAAGCCGAATGGAGACGCCCTGGTCGGATTCAGGCAAGCGTAGACCAATCAGGATGATTCTGCGGATCCAGCGCGGATTGGTGGCTCGTTGACGATATCGGGTAAGGGCCTTCATGACGGAGACGGCCTGATCACCTTCGACAACCGTGAGAGAGCGGATCAGAAATCGCCAAATGGCCAGATCGGATGGCTTTTGAATCGCGTAGAGGCTCAAGGCATAAGCGGCTTCATCACGATGTTCGGTATCAGTTTCAAAAACGGTTCGAATGTACTGGATCGCATTCTTGTCCAGTGACCTGGCAAGCAGGCAGAGAACTTTTTCCCGCAATCGGGAAACTTCGGGATCACGATGCCCGGAAAGTTCGTCATCGATCGCAATCAGGCGACGTCGAGCATCCCGTTGATCCAATCGGCTTGCCAACTGATCGGTCTCCGTCTCCAGGTTGGACAGTTCAGAGGCAGGCAAACTGCCCTTTTCCACCGCAATCGCAGCCGTACTGCCACACAACAGGGGGCTGCCAGACAGCAGAAAAGCAAAGAGGCAGGAAACAATGAGTCCCGGGCAATTCATTAACCGGCTGATCTGAGGATACATGACGTGGCGTCCGCTCAATAACCTGGGAAGAGAAATACAGGAACAGGGCATCATCATACCCCGACCATGGAGACAAATGCCAGAATAGACGCCCGGTTGATGACTTGCCAGTGAATTCAACGACCTTCCGGCAATTAAAACGGGACTGCAACAAATGATTCATCGATCGCCCTTTCCTGCCGGCAAAGGCGGGTATTCGAGCAAAAACTGGAACAACAAGGGGAGGCTTCAGAATTTGAACATCCCATTCCCAGTGCTTGAGCGATCGCGCACAGTCCGTCCGTTCGCGGAAGGATGAGTATGGAAAGAACAAGCATGGAAAGGTGGGCTGAAACTGACCATGCCAGCGGGAATAAGGTGAAAGACAAAATGGGGCTGCTCGGACTTGAACCGAGAACCAACGAATTATGAGTTCGCTGCTCTAACCGATTGAGCTACAGCCCCTCTGCAAAAATGCTCCCCGAACTGCATTACCGCTTGCCCTGTTGGTAGGCAAGCCGCGCTGCACCCGTGTTTGAAAACAATCGCAATCGCTTTCAAACTGAAAGTCCCTACGCTGTGCAGAGTGTAGGGAGAAACAGCCGTTTTTTCCAGCTTACTCCGAATCAAAGAGTGATCGGTACCCCGAAAGTTCAGCAATTTCTCATGAAATACCAGCAGAAAAACAAAATCGTGCCATATACTACTAACGGTAAAAGTTTGCGAACGGCTCGCAAATTATGGAGAATTACCAGTTTGGCCACGGCTATCAGAATGAACCAGCCACGCTGGGCTTTGATTGTGCTGCAACCAATGATCGACGGGAATGAGCAGTAACACGAAAGTGAAGGGGATTCGCCGTACCTGTCGGCGGGCGAAGCAAGGCATTTCGCCGCCTGAGGGAATCTGAGGGAAGAAGTAATGAATTGCGAGACAAGATAAATTTTATATTAATTGCCCCAATAAACGGAATATTTGTTTGACACATCGTTGGTGAAAACCCTAATATGAGTCAAGAAGACTTAGGGATTATACTGGTGTTCGTGCGTATCGTATCGATATCAACACAGAGTTATGTGCTTATGTCATGGTTTTGGATCGCCCGCAATTCTGTTCCGGGAACATTTCTGGTATAGGTGTAGAATGGGCGGTAACTTGTTTTAGAGTTCCCCGTTCGGGGTGTTTGAGTTGGGCCAGCGGTTCTTAGCCCGTCGTATCTGTTGTGTGTGGGTCATGTTTTGAGCTGCGACAATGCGTCGGGAAACATTTGGGTTGTTTCTTTATTTTTTTGAAAGTGTGAAGGGGGAAGGGATGAAGGTTATGAATGAACAAGGCAGACGGAGGAAAGGATTTACTTTGATCGAGCTGCTGGTAGTGATTGCGATTATCGCAATTCTCGTGGCTCTGTTGTTGCCCGCCGTCCAGCAGGCCCGTGAGGCAGCACGCAGGAGCTCCTGCAAAAACAACATGAAGCAGATCGGGTTGGCGTTACACAACTATCATGATACGCACAGCAGTTTCCCGTTTGCTTATTTTGTGGGTAATTTAGCTAGCGGTGACTTGAATCTTTCAAGTTGCTATATTCAATTGCTTCCTTTTGTTGAGCAGGCTCCTCTGTATGATCGATGGGATTCGAATGTTCCAGCTTTTAATGAGGCTGTTGCGTTCTACAACCCCGCTACCGTGCAGAGTAACCTGGATGTAATTAAGAGTGTGATTCCCGTTTTTGTATGCCCTTCGACGCCAGAAGCTGATGTGCACGACTACACTGTTCCTGCCCCAGGGTTGGGAAACATCACGTGGACAGCCGCTCGTTGCGACTACTCGGTTACAACTGGTGTACTGGGTACGTACGCTAGTATCGCATATTCTGGCAGCCCCGGAGGCAATCGTGGGGGAGTTCTTGCACCCGTTGGTATTAATCCAACAACTGGTCTACCTGATGGGAGGGCAATGAGGTTTCGGGACATTACAGACGGTACATCTAATACGGTCGTATTTGGTGAGCGAGTTGGTGGAACCAATGTTTACAGGAAAACTACAATTGATAGCGCGCTGACATCTGCTCTGGGCGGTACACAAGGTGGTGCGTGGGGTGATCTCCTGATTGGCGAGCACTGGCTTGGTGGTGCGTTGTATGACGGTAATCCTCTTGGAGGTGGGCCCTGTGCGATTAACTGTACCAACGCTCGTGGAGCAGGTTTTATGAGTTTCCATACTGGCGGTGCACAGTTTATAATGGGCGATGGTGCTGTCCGCTTCATTTCTGCGAATGTGGATGCACACACTTTTGCCAGTTTGATCACCCGGGCAAAAGGAGAAATTGTCGGAGAATTCTAAACGTAGTTTAATATTCTGCGTGACCGGCTGCTCTTATGATTTGTGAGGCGAGCAAGGTGTGGCGGTCAATTTGAGAGGCCTCTGTGGCCAGGTTGCTCGTTTTTTCAATGCGGACAACCTGGCTTTTTCATTATGGCAGTTAACGATTTGTATAGCCTGCTTCTATTCGAGGAATGTTAGCTCTTGTGTTAGTGGATGTTGCTAAGCAAAATCTAAAGTGGTGTGTCAGAGTGGCAGTGTTTTTTCGCTAATGAAGGTAAGATTTTTTTCAGCAGTGCTAGGAGATATGGGCTCATGAATCTGTTTCTTCGTTCAATATTGCTCTTGTCATTTGTTTCTCTCATTTTTGGATGTGGTAGTGGAGGGGAGGAGCCGTATCGAAAAAAAACTACCGTTGTCAGAGGAAGTATTACTGTGGATGGCGTGCCTCCTGATTCTCCCCTTGCAATTACATGTGTTCCGGTTGATGGAATGGATAAGGAAAATCCTTCTATTACACGAGCAATGTCAGATGATTTGGGAAACTTTGAGCTTTCCACTTATGAACAGGGAGACGGGATACCGGAGGGAGAATACGTTCTTACTTTCGTTTGGGGAAAAATGGATCTGATTTCCCGAAATTATGGGGGGCCAGATAAGCTTGGCGGGAAATATGCCAAACCGGAAAGTTCGGGAATAAAATTATCGGTAAAGGGTTCTGAACCGATTGATATGGGAACAATTGAGTTAACCACGGATGCTAAGGGGAGTGCGAAGACTAAAGATTAGCTGGACAGCGCCAGGTTTGTTTTGAAATCTTCCGTAATTCTTTTAGAACAAACACGTTACACTTCAATGTCAAAATAGGGGATACTCCGGCGTCCATTTGCCACAACTTGTTTTGTGTGAACACGTTAGTTCAATATTGACTCTGAACCTGGCGCTGTCCAGTTAGAATTTTTGATGAACGGTCGTTTCGAGGGTGACAAGCTCAACGGTCGTTATTCAGATCCGGAAAAATCTGAATTCACAGTCACCGTCAAGGAAGGAGACAAAGAGGGTGTTGATCTGGGGATTATTACCCTGACGACAAAGTAGTGCCCCACGACGGAGCGATCATTGGTTTTGCATGTCTGTCAATACGGGGAGGTCGGGTTGCTTCGGTCGTTCCGCCCTCCCTTTGGCTTTGACGGGATGCGATTGGTACGGGCGGGCTCCGGTCGGAGCTGCGCTGCTTGCTTTTCTTCACCTGCTCTTTGCGCTCAGGTCTGTCTGTCCAGTCATTTGGCAGGTCAACTGTTAGCCGCGTATTTTTCTGCGGCTTCCAGGATCCAAAGGTCGATCAATTCCTTAAACGATTCGAGATCGAGTTCGCTGAGTCTTTGAAAGTGGTTCCTGGCGTACAGTTCCTTGTTTCGAATCGTCGCTTTGGCGTTCAGATCGACCAGATGAGAAGAAGTGAAGGGGCGTATGATCATTTGGATCTGACTGAAATAGCGCTCGGCTTCACCCCGATTCATTTCGATATCATCCCGGCGGATGTTTGCCCCCCAGCCCTGTTTATCAGCGATCGTGGTGTATTCAAAACCGGGAAAGTGATCAACCAGTTTTTTCAGACAATCTTCGATATGGTCTGAAAGTTCCAGTCGGGCGGCAGAATGGAGGGCCTTCAGTTCCTCTTCGGTGGCTGCCTGATCTGCTTGAGACTGCTGCTTCGATTGTCTCGTTTTCTGTCCTCGATCGATTGCTTTTTGAAGCCGGTTTTCAAAATCCATCATGATCCTTGTGCTTGTTCAGGTTTTGAAGAGAACTGGTTTTTGGTCCGTGTTTCGGTGCTGCACGAAGCGGGATTCCCGGCGAGATAACAGATGTTTTCAGCAACTCCGGTATTGCATTCCTGATTCTCTACGCGATAATTGGAGCGAGGGCGGACAGACAGAAAATAATTTCCCGGTAAACGCCGGAATTGTAACGTTTTCGTCAAGTTTGTCAGATCGTACAATTTTTGAGGGCCTGAGGGAACCGAGGGGCAATGCCTGCGCAGCTGAATTCAGTGATATCGAAAATTTTCTCGACGACGCTCTGGACGGGTCTGGCTCTGCTTGTCCTCGTGATCGTACTGGTTCGTCTGATTATGTGGATTAAAGCCAGTTTGCGCGAAGATGACGATCCTTCCAGTATCGATCATCAGATGCTTGTCGAGATTACAGAAATGCAACGTCAGGGTGAGATCACAGAGGCTGAATACCGATCCATCAAAGGGCGATTGGTTGACAGACTCAAGAAGGAAGGTGAAGGTTCGATTCGGGAACCGGTTTCTGATTAGCGATTTGGCAAACTATCCAAGAAGGGTTTGTTGTTGAATTCGATTGGGTCTTTCAGGGGAATCCACCGAAATTCTGCGAGGGGGCATCACTTTGGCATGAAAGTTGCTCCCGTTATCCGTTCGGTAATCGGGTTGTAGAATGAACAGGGACCAGATCGTTCCGATTGCATTTCGCTCAGCAAATGATTGTTGGGAGTCACCGAGGGATTGTATTCGCTGACACGGAGGCAGCGAGCACGAAACCAACCCAAGATAGGCATCAACAACTGATCGTTTCGATCAACAGATTTAGAAGGAACTCGAATGACCTCCGGAACAGATTTTATGTCAGGTAAACGTACTGGGAAAAGCAAAAAACACGCGAACTGCTCGTTTTGTGCCAAAAGTTATCGCGAAGTTGGCCCGCTTGTTGAAGGCCCGGATGACGTTTACATCTGCGAAAACTGCATCGATTTGTGCCAATCCATTTTGTTGCAGGAACAGAAACGGCGAGGCGCTTCCGATTCGCTGTTCAAGAAGATTCCGACACCCCGGGAAATTGTCAATCATCTCGATGAATACGTCATTGGACAGACACACGCCAAAAAGGTCATGTCGGTCGCTGTGCACAATCATTACAAAAGATTGATGCACATGGAAGATGACGGGAACGATGTCGAAATTGAAAAATCGAATATCCTGTTTGTCGGTCCGACTGGTTGTGGGAAAACGCTGTTGGCCAAGACACTGGCTCGGTATTTACAGGTTCCTTTTGCGATCGGCGATGCTACCACGCTCACTGAAGCAGGTTATGTCGGTGAGGATGTCGAGAATTTGCTGCTCAAGTTGTTGCACGCGGCTGATTTCGATATCGAGGCGGCACAGCGGGGAATTATCTTTATCGACGAGATCGACAAGATCGGCAAAACGAGCCAGAACGTTTCCATTACGCGGGATGTTTCCGGTGAAGGCGTCCAGCAGTCATTGTTGAAAATGCTGGAGGGAACCGTGGCCAATGTGCCTCCCCAGGGGGGCAGAAAGCATCCCGAGCAACAGTATATTCAGGTTGATACTACCAATATCCTGTTTATCTGTGGCGGTACGTTCGTCGGTCTGGAAGATATTATTTCCAAACGACTGGGACGAAAAATGATCGGTTTCAACTCCAGCCATATCGAGGAGCAGGAAAGAGAACGGGCTGAACTTCTGGCTCAGGTTCAGGTCGATGATATCCTCGAATTCGGCTTGATTCCCGAGTTGCTTGGTCGCCTGCCGTTGCTCAGTTCGCTCGCTCCGTTATCGGAGGAAGACTTGGTCAGAATCATGACAGAGCCGAAGAATTCGATTGTTCGGCAGTTCCAAAAGCTGTTCAGCATGGAAAACGCGACACTGGAATTCGCAGACGGCGCTCTTCACGAGGTTGCCAGGCTGGCTTCGGAAAGACAGACGGGTGCCCGAAGTTTACGCTCTGTTCTTGAGGGAGTAATTTTCGATGTCCTGTTCGATTTGCCGGATGTCGGCAACGGCAAGAAGTATGTGATCACTCCTGAGATGGTAAGAGGCGAACAGGCAATTCTTCCTGTTGATGATTCCGCTGCGGCGTAATCGCTTTTCGCAAAGACCATCATTTTCGATGGAAAAACTTACGAGGTAACAATCAGAGCGGACGGCGGCATTTCTGTCGCCGTCCGTTTTTGCATGGTTCGCGTAACGTTTCCAGTATCACTGCGGGGAGCAGGAATCAGGCCGCTCCTTTGCTCAGTCCCCGTCGGGATGTTTCGGAGATAAAAGCGATCAACGGTTCCAATGCAGGGGAATATCCCTTGGCCTGCAGGATTTGCATGGCGTTGGTGTGCGTCAGACCGTCGCGATACAGAATGCGAAACGCCTCTTTGACCTCTCGCCTTTGATCAGCATTGAAGCCTGCCCGCTTCAGTCCGATCAGGTTCGTGGCGATGATATTTCCATCGTGGTCTGTCATCATAAAAGGAGGGACATCCTGCGTAATTTTCGACAGTCCGCCAATCATCGCCAATGTTCCGATTCGGCAAAACTGGTGGACAGCCGCGTTTCCGGAGATGATCGCCTTTTCGCCGATATAAACGTGCCCTCCCAGCAGGCAGCCATTGGTGAGGACAACGTTCCGCTCCAGTTCACAGTTGTGTCCGACGTGGGAGTTGCACATCAACAAACAGCCATCGCCAAGGATGGTCGCGTTTCCTTCCCCCGTTGCCCGATGAACGGTGGCTCCTTCGCGGATTTCAATATCATCGCCGAGAATGCAATACGATTTCTCTCCCCGATAGGCAACATCCTGCGGAATATCTCCCACGATGACATGGGAGTGCAGATAGCATCGCTCGCCAAGGGTCGTTTCTCCCAGAATTGTTGTAAAAGGCCCAATTTTAGTTTCTGCTCCAATTTTTACGGGGCCTTCGATGACAACGTATGGCCCAATCTGGGCTGTCGGGTCAATTTCCGCCCTGGAATCGATAATCGCGGTCGGATGGATAGGCATGGCAAATTCCTTTTTGCTGCTTATGAATAGCTTGATTATGTACGTGGTTCTCCCGGAGATTCGCTCACCGTGAGAGTGACATTCTGTCCTGGAAATAACGCAGGCGATGAAACGAGCGAACCGGAAGTTCTGGCTTGTTCTCTCCAAAACCCTTAAACCCCACAAACGCAGATTATCGCCTGTTCCAGAAAATGGGTCAATGCGAGATTTCTCGTGCTCTTTTCGGAATCGAGGGAAGGGTAAAGTTGGCCCTTCGAGCCGGTATGAATCAGATACAGGGAACGGTAATCAAACGGCAAGGCAAGATACGGATCAAGAAATCAGGCGTGAAATAGAAACTGGCTCCAGGTGGCAGAATGCGATTCGAAATGGCTCGCAGATCAGATTGATTCCTTGCCAGGCAAGGGTAGGGTACGTTGTGTGCGTACTCTACGGCTGGAATCAAACAGTAAAATCAAATGCACCACAGAGACACGGAGAAGTATCTCACCAAGACGCCAGGAGTTTTCCATATTTGATTCCCAAACAAAGGTAATTCAAAAGCCGCATCTAATCCATTATGAAAATATTTTTCTTCTCTTTTTCTTTCCTTTGCGTCTTCGCGTCTTTGCGTGACACCCTTTTCTCGCAACGGTCAGACACTGCAAGCGGAACGGCGCCAGCCGTCCGGTAGTGGCCACCTCGCCACAATAGTGATGATAAACACAGCTCACAGAGTCGTGGAGCAAAGCATTAACAAGGGTACCCGGCCAGTCGGATGGCCAATCGTTTCTCTGTTTTGCAGAGATGAGAATGGCCCACCATACGGTGTGCAAGAAAAGAAATCCATGTAACTATCATAGCGATAAGATACCACAAGATGGTCCGCACAGCAGACCCCACATGGCTCGAACGCGGCTGGCATTCGAGCCCGCTTGGATTCGATGATATCGAACAAAGCGTTGGTGAGTAAACCGACAAGAAGACTGAAATGGCCGGTCAAACCGGGCCTGCATAACGGAGTCCCAAGGGGAAGTATTCGATTCGTTTCTCAAAAAACGCCCGGTTCAATCGACTACCTTTCAATCGATTCCGGGGACGGGGAATTGTGTGGCGAATTCGCGAACCTGTTTTCCGACGGTTTCGATCACGGCATCGTCTTCAACGTTGTTGAGGACTTCGAGAATCCAGCCGCCGACTTTTCGCATGTCGTCCTCTTTCATGTTGCGAGTCGTCAGTGCTGCGGTGCCGATGCGGATGCCGCTGGGATCGAGAGGTTTGCGGGTATCGTACGGGATCATATTTTTATTGACGGTTATCCCGGCCCGATCCAGCGATTTTTCTGCAACTTTTCCGGTTGTGCCAATCGTGGTAACATCGCACAGCATCAAGTGATTGTCTGTCCCGCCGGATGCGAGCTTCAAGCCGCCGGCCATTAATACTTCGGCCAATACCTGGGCGTTTTTCACCACTTGTTGGGCGTACTGTTTGTAACCGGGTTGCAATGCTTCTTTGAAACAGACCGCTTTGGCGGCAACAACGTGCATCAACGGGCCGCCTTGCAAGCCGGGGAAAACAACACGATCGAGATCTTTGGCGTACTCCTGTTTGCAAAGGACAAAACCGGAACGTGGCCCACGGAGCGTCTTGTGTGAAGTCGAGGTGACAAAATCGGCAACCGGAACCGGACTGTTATGAATTCCGGCTGCGACCAATCCGGAATAGTGAGCCATATCGACCATCAGTTTCGCGCCGCAATCGTGAGCGATTTCTGCGAACTTTGCGTGATCGATTTCCCGTGGATAGGCGCTGGCACCGGCGAGAATCATTTTCGGTTTATGCTCTTTGGCAAGACGGGCGACCTGATCGAAATCGATGCGGTGATCTGTTTCCGTCACACCGTAATGGACGGGGTGGAAAAGTTGTCCTGAGAAGTTCAGGTGCATGCCATGTGTGAGGTGTCCGCCGTGCGCCAGATCCATCGCCAAAAAGGTATCGCCCGGTTTGAGCAGTGTCATAAAGACAGCCATATTCGCTTGGGAACCGGCATGGGGTTGGACGTTGACATGCTCGGCTCCGAACAGTTCTTTGGCTCGGTCTCTTGCCAAATTTTCGGTTACGTCGACATACTCACAACCGCCGTAGTAGCGGCGACCGGGATAACCTTCGGCGTATTTGTTGGTGAGAACCGTTCCGACGGCTTCCTGAATCGCAGCGGAAGTGTAGTTTTCAGAAGCGATCAACTCCAGCCCTTCCTTTTGACGACGCATTTCGTCCTGCACGGATTGGAAAATTTCAGGATCTACGTCTTGCAGCGAACTCATGGGGGGACTTTCTTAATTGTTCAATTTCTGGTTGATATTTTTCAATCCAAGGGACAATAACGGTCTCACCGTGGCAGGCTGTTGGATCATTCGAAGTGCATCACGATGCCCTTTACGGTTCGGTTTCAGTCTCCGCCGGGTCAGGAGAATATCTGAAAACGCCGATTATAGCCGGTTTTTATCGTGGTGCGAGTATTCGGCTGTTGTTCTGCCAAAACATTTCGCGAAATCGGGCAAACAGGCGAAAAAAGTCGATACAGGGAGTGAGAAATTTCTGGCTGAATTGTGTAGACTGGAGCGTGCGAGGGAAATTTTGAATAGTGAATCAAGTAGATCAACATGGATGAAGTGACCAACAAGACGATTACCGATTCCGACAAGGTTCGTGCGAATCTACATGCGGGAGAGGGGCTGCGGCAGGAGAAAGTAGACATCTCCCCCAAGCAGCCGGGCGT
>JALTOP010000407.1 GCA_027000105.1 Planctomycetaceae bacterium
GATCTTGTCGATTTGCCGATCCCCGGCAATGATGACAGTATGCGATCGATCCGTCTCATTATGGCGCACCTGACCGATGCGGTCGCTGCCGGTAGAGAAGCACTGCCCAAACAGGAAAAAGCGGACGAACCTGAAGAAGAAATGAAACCGAAACCCAGCATGTGAAACAGACGCGTTTCCATTTGACAGGCTGCCTTATCTTCCCGAATGTTGGTCGTCGAGTGTTTGTCGAACCTCGGGGGATTACAAAAGCAGGTGGTTGGGGACTCCGGCCCGGTATTTTTTCTGACGTCCTCATTTATTTCAGATATCAGTTATCAATTTGAAGGAGAAACCTCTCATGGCCGAAATTACGGCTGCAGCAGTGCGATCACTGCGGGAAAGAACCGATCTTCCAATGATGCGCTGTAAACAGGCGCTGGTGGAATCTGGTGGTGATGAAGAAAAAGCGATCGAAATTCTTGCATCACAAACGGCAAAAATTCGAGCCAAACGCGCGGACAACGCCACGACGGAAGGTCGCATTTTTGTCGCCGCCAAAGAAGATGGAAGCGAAGCGGCAATGGTCGATTTCCAGTGTGAAACGGCTCCCGTTGCCTCGAATGAGGAGTTTCTTTCACTCGGTGAGGCAATGGTTCAGCAATTACTGAATGGCCCGGGCGCAGAAACCCCGGAAGAACTTTTGGCGCAGGAAGTTCCCGGGAAACCGGGTACCACGCTTCAAGCGGCTTTGGATGAATTGGTCAACAAAATTGCGGAGAAATTTGACGTCGCTTTCGTCGCACGAGTGAGCGGCCCTGTTGGGTACTACGTTCACCATGATGGCAAAACGGCTGCTCTGTTCCAGGCAAGTGGCGACAATATGAATGCTCCCATTCTGCGGGACGTCGCAATGCACATTGCCGCGTTGAAACCAGCGTTGGCCACTGAAGCGGATGTTGACCCTGCAAAAGTGGAAGCCGAACGAAACCGTCTGACAGAAGAAGCTCGTGCAACGGGCAAGCCCGATAATATTATCGAAAAAATTGTCGGCGGTCGCATGAAAAACTTCTTCCAGAACGAAGGGGTTCTCACGGCCCAGGCGTTTGCCAAGGACGAGACAAAAACCGTCGGGCAGGTATTGGCGGCGGAAAATCTTGAAGCCAAAGCGTTCATCGTCCGCTCTATCGGTTAGTTGCGGCGATTGTGACTGATCGCACGGTAATCAACATTCGCTGGGAAGACCAAACGGGTCGACTGCACAGGTTGTCTGTCGGCCCGTTTTCTATTACGACAATCATCTTCTATCCGGAGTAACAAATGGCCGAACCATCCAAGCCGTTGGCCTATCAGCGAGTTCTGCTCAAACTGAGCGGAGAAAGTTTTTGTCGAGACCGTGCTGGCGGTATCAGCATGTCGGAAGTGACACATATAGCAGAAGAAATTCGTGATGTTGTCGAACAGGGTGTAGAACTGGCGATCGTCTGCGGGGGAGGAAACATACTCCGTGGAAAACAGTTTTCGGATGGTTCCGATGCCATCAAAACAGCGACCGCCCACTACATGGGAATGACGGCAACAGTCATCAACGGACTTGCCCTTCAGGATGCGCTTGAACATATTGGCGTGGAAACGCGTTTGCAAACGGCTATTCGTATGGAAAGCGTTGCCGAGCCATTTATTCGTCGCCGATGTATTCGTCATCTCGAAAAAAAACGTGTCGTTATTCTCGCGGGAGGAACCGGCAGTCCGTTCGTCACCACAGATACCGCCTCTGCACTACGAGCCCGAGAAATCGAAGCGGATGTTGTTATGAAAGCCACGAAGGTCGATGGCATCTATTCTGATGACCCTGAAAAGAACCCCCACGCAATTCGCTACGATCGCATCTCCTTTCAGGATGTTCTGTCCCAGCGGTTGCAAGTGATGGATGTCCAGGCCTTTCATCATTGTATGGAATCCAATATTCCCATTCTGGTTTTCGATTTCCAAAAGCCGGGAAATATCCTGCGAGCAGTCCAGGGCGAACGTGTGGGAAGTATTGTTGAGGCGACAACAGAATAAATCTATAATTCCCTACAGATAGTTGCGAGAAAGCCCGCCCGCCCATTACGATGCTCGAAGCAACAACGCTGGTGCGGGCTGAATCGATAAAGTTGTGTTGATGAAGCACGAAACGCCTGCTCTCCCTCCACCGGGAAGCCTGGATGGGCACGCCCTGCGGAAGAGGAGGTTCCGGCCTACCCATTTATTCAGAAAAGAGCCCCTCATGGAACGTGATGAAATTCTTCTTGATTGTGAAGAGCGGATGGAAAAAGCGACCAACTTCCTGTCCGAGCAGTTGAAAGGTCTGCGAACCGGTCGTGCCACCCCTGGTCTGGTTGATTCAATTCGTGTCGATTACTACGGATCTCCAACGCCGCTGAAACAGTTGGCAAATATCAGTGTGCCTGAGCCTCAACAAATTGTCATTCGCCCGTTTGACGCTCAGGCCGTTGGGGAAATTGTCAAAGCGATTCAATCGAGCGATGTCGGCCTTGCCCCCAACAACGACGGCAAGCTGATTCGCCTGAATATCCCCGCGCTCTCTACTGAAAGACGCAAGCAGCTTGTTTCCCGCGTGAAGGAATTTGCCGAGGAAGCCAGAGTTTCCATCCGCAATATCCGAAGGGACGCCAACAAACACGCCGACCAGGGGGAGAAAAGCAAGATATTCTCCGAAGATGAACGGGACGGTATTAAGGACGAAGTTCAGAAATTGACAAAAAAATACGAGGCAAAAGTCAACGCGGCAACTGCCGCCAAGGAAAAGGAGATTATGGACGAATAGCCCGAAAGGCCGCGGTCTCCGGACACTTTTCATGTTTCAGGGAGTGTAGATTACCGTTTCCGGATGAAAGGCCGCCCAGGCAAACCAGAGCGAGTAGGCCCATTGAATACCATCCCCTGCTTCGATGACGCGGATTGAATGGGAATCATCCTCGTATCGCAGAGTGAATTTGATGCCGTCAATGCTCCTTTGCAATTCGGCATCTTTACCGGCGAATTTTTCAAGTGGAAACGCGATTGATGTCTGGTTATGCCAAACACCAAGAACAGGTGTTTTTTCGGGAAGTCGGCCATCCGTTTTTTTCATCGGGAACATCAACCCGGGTGTAGTCA
>JALTOP010000408.1 GCA_027000105.1 Planctomycetaceae bacterium
ATTCTGATCAGCTTCCCCATTCTGTTCGGGTTCGTCTTGCACAATCTTCCCGGACTTTTGGAGAGGGCGGAACTGTCCGCGTAGTACAATCCCCTCCCCTTCCAATGCTTCGAATGTCGCTTCAATTTGCGATGTCGTCCACCCGAGTTGACTGGCGATTTCCCCGGAAGTGACCGGGCCGAGAAATTCCATCCAACCACGCAGAATTTCCATTCTCGCATCAGTTGTTTCCCATTGCCCGTTGAGCGATTCTGGCGGTTCAATTTCTGCAGAAAGTTCCAACTCTGGCCATATCGCCCATGCAACCGGAAGTTTTTCTGCACAAACCCAGAACGTGAAGCCATCCCCTGTTTTTGCCAGTGATGCCCTTTTTTCCTGCACCAGTTGAGCAAACGGCTCCTTCCATTTTTCGCCGTTCGGCACAGGCAGGACAATACGCGTTAATAGATAGTCGTGCAATTCGTCGGCATCGCGAACCAGCGGGGCGGCTTCTTCAATGACTCGCTCAATCGCCAGCGGATCGAGGCGTCCCAGATCGTTGACCGATTCTACCGTGACAGAGCGTCGGGTACTCACAGCACGCGTACGGCGGTCGATCGCTTCGCCGCCATCGAGAAACGCATACGGATTCGCATTAAGCAACTCATAGCAGAATGGCGAGGGTTCACGAGTTTCCTTCGCCACAAATGTGATCTCGCCCTGCTCCACTTTTTTCAGAATGTGAACCAATTCGTCGAAGTTGAGGGCTTCGTTAAAGCAATCATCCATCGTCTGTTTGATGAGCGGATGATCGGGAATTTCGTGATCCCCCGTATGTTCCTCCTGACAGCCGGTCAGCTTCGGGAAAACAGCTGTCAGTAAATCGTCAGACAGAAAACGCTGCAACGAAGGAGGCACCTTTTTTCCTGCCCTTCTTCTTTCAACCAACAGCGCCGTGGTGACCGTCCAGCGAAACCGCAGTTGAAACGTCGGGACATAGATCAACGCCTGTTCGAGCAGTTTGTACGCATTCTGTGCGGTCAGCATCGGGAACAGAGATTCAATCGGGAAACTGTGCTGGGGGCCCAGCGTGAGAATGAAGCCGTCATCATCTGCGGTCGCCTGCAATTCAAAATCGAACGATCTGCAGAAGCGTTTCCGCATCGCAAATCCCCAGGCTCTGGTCACCCGAGAACCAAACGGAGCATGCACCACCAACTGCATCCCGCCTGTTTCGTCGAAGAAGCGTTCAAAAACAATTCGCTTCTGATTCGGCACCAACCCGAGTGCCGCTTTTTGGGCAGCGATATATTCAGACGCCTGTTTGGCAGCATCTAAAGAACAGGCCGTTTCCCTGACGAGCCATTGTTCGATTTTCGCACGCGGTGTTTCATCGATCAGTTTCTGTTCCAGTTCTTCGCGCAGGCGGGAAACTTCTTCGGAAAGCTCCAGCGTACGCCCCGGCGATTCCCCTCTCCAGAACGGCACCGAAGGAGGCGCCCCCTGGGCATCGACGACCGTTACATCGTTGCCACGCACATGCTTGAGCCGCCACGAGGTATTTCCAAGCAGAAAAATATCTCCAGCCTGAGATTCCGAGGCAAACTCTTCATCAACCGAACCGACTACCACATTTTCCGGCTC
The DNA here is from genome assembly GCA_027000105.1 of Planctomycetaceae bacterium. Classification (GTDB taxonomy): domain Bacteria; phylum Planctomycetota; class Planctomycetia; order Planctomycetales; family Planctomycetaceae; genus Rubinisphaera. Next base: position 1,624 of record JALTOP010000408.1, read on the forward strand.
TGCAATCACTCGATACGAACCGATATCAGGAATCGAACCCGCATTGTTGACCGCCACAATTCTCGCATTTTTTCGAGGCCGCAACCGTTTTTGAATTTGATCGTGATGCAGATAGGTTCGCGATCTCCCCGAAGAACTGGTGATTCCTTCGCTGAGAATCGTCACGACATCATCGAAATCCTTTCGCAATAAATTCTGATACGGTTGTGCTCTGCGAAACAGGTTGAAGAGTTTATCTGTCTCCCATTCGGATGCCGCCACCTCTGCCACAATCTGCTGGGCCAGCACATCGAGCGGAGCATTGCGGTGGGTGATTGCATCGAGTCGACCTGCTTTGACCGCACGAACCAACCCCATGCATTCAATCAATTCATCTCGCGTGAGCGCAAACAATCGCCCTTTGGGAGTTAAGCCGAGCGAATGCCCCGAGCGACCAATTCGCTGCAGCAGTTTCGCGATTCCATCCGGTGAACCAAGCTGAATCACCAGGTCGATGTAACCGACATCAATACCGAGTTCCAGCGAACCAGTCGCAACGACAGCTTTCAGTTCGCCCGATTTCAATCGCTGTTCGGTTTCAAGCCGAATCTCGGCAGAGAGTGAACCGTGATGACTGCTGACCGCTTTTTCGCCCAGCAGTTCGGTCAACTGATGTGAAACCCGCTCCGCCATCCGCCGTGTATTGACGAAGATCAATGTGCTGCGATGCGAATTGATCAACTCAACCACTCGCTCATTCACTTCCGCCCATTGCTCATGCGAACAAACCGCAGAAAGTGGGCTGGGAGGAATTTCGATAGCCAAATCGAGATCCTGCGCATGCCCCACATTGACAATCACCAGCTCGTTCAATCGGTCTGTTGCTGTTTGGGTGTTTTCACCAGAAAACGGGCCGGCTTCCATTTCGAACAGGGTCGGTTGTCCAGAAAATTCTGTTTCAGATATTTCCGCAATCTGTTCATTTTCACAAAGTGGAACGGGACAGAGATGTTCTTCACGGATTCGACTGCCAAGCAGAAACTCTCCCACCAGTTCGATCGGCTTTTGTGTGGCGGAAAGCCCGATGCGTTGTAACGGTTGATCACCCGTAATTGCTTCCAACCGCTCCAGAGAAAGCGAAAGATGCGCTCCCCGTTTATCGGGTAGCATCGCATGAATTTCATCAACAATAACCGTACGGACCGTCCCCAGCCGCTGGCGACTTTTCTCCGCCGTCAAAAGCAGATAAAGAGATTCAGGCGTCGTCACCAGAATATGAGGCGGTTCCTTGATGAACGCCGTGCGGTCTTTGGCGGGTGTATCTCCCGTTCGTAACCCAATGCGAATTTCAGGAACTTTCAATCCCTGCTGCAGCGCCAATTCCCGAATTTCGCGCAACGGTTCCGACAGGTTCTTGTGCATATCATTCGAAAGCGCTCGAAGTGGCGAAACATACAGGCAATGCAATTCGTCTGCCAAATCCCCGGTGATAGCTCGTCGAAACAGTCGATCGATAATGGCCAAAAATGCAG
>JALTOP010000409.1:0-2395 GCA_027000105.1 Planctomycetaceae bacterium
GAGAAGACCAAGAGATAACACCGATGTGATTAAGTGATTCTTCATCCAATAGTGAAGCATGATTGAAACCTTTTCTGCAGGACAACATAACCGTTCGGATGCACCTCGGCACATTCCGTCATCGAAGTGAACTTCCCCACGAATAGTGGGGAAGTTCAAAGCGAATCAGATTACAGACTGATTACTCGCTACTTTCATACTCTCTGATGATCTCTGCAACTTGCACCTTGTACCACCGATACCAATTCGACTTCCCCAACTCCTGGGAAGCGATATGCTCGGCATCATTCTTCCACAGTTTTATTTGCTCATCGGTTTCCCAATAGGAAATGGCAATTTCCTCTTCAGTCCCGGCAACAGAAGTGAATTCCGTGCAGCCATATTTTTCAATAGCAAGTTGCCTCAACCGTTCTGCGGTCTGGTTGTATTCCTCGCCCAACTCGGCAACTTTTGCCCTGAAAATAACTGCGAACATATTCTTCTCTCTATTCTTGAATCAATGCTATTCTTGAATGAATGCCGTGTACCTGGTAGAGACCATGCGAACCATAAAAGCGATCACGTGATCTGGAAGTTGAGCATAACCTTTTGTGGTTCGGTTGCACCTCCCCAATCCCGGGTTTCCGATAGTCAGGTTACAGAGGAACGTGTGTCTTGGACTCTAAAGAACTTTCGTTATCCCGGGGACAGCGATCTTGTAGGAACCATCTTTCGACGCATGAACGGGAGCCGGTTCCTCCCAGGTTGTTGCGTCGATTGTCAACTTCCTGTTTGATTTGATCGCATCGTCCCATTTGATCAATCGTCCCGAATAGGTGGCCAATCGACCAAGGATAGCAGTCATCGTGCTGTGTGCCGCGTACTCTGCCTCGTTGTACGGGCTATCCTTCTCGATGGCTTCAATAAAAGTATTCCATTCCTGCTGATAGGGACTGACAAAATTTCTGTCCCGGCGAGGCGTTCTCCAAAGATATTTCCCCCCGGTAGTGATCCAACTTTTTCCTGCCGAAAGTTCCGCAAGGCCATCAACGCCTTCGATCTGTTCCGCAACCAGGTTTTGACAGCCGGGCATCTGCCTGCAATAGCTGTGCATTTTCGTTCCGTCTGCATAGGTATAAATGACGGCGTGGTGATCGAAAATGTTGCCGTACTCTTTGCCGGTTCGTACCTGCCGGCCCCCCATCCCCTCTGCGGTAACTGGATGTTCTCCCTTGGCCCAGTTGCAGACATCGATGTTGTGGATGTGCTGTTCGCAAATATGGTCCCCACTGAGCCAGTCAAAAAAATACCAGTTACGAACCTGATATTCGAGCTCACTCAAATTCCCGCGATTGTAGGGAGTTTTCGCAGGTGGGCCGCCGTTCCAAAAACATCGCATCGTCGCGATTCGTCCAATTTGACCATCGTGAATACGGCGCATCGCTTCCAGATACGATGCCTGATGATGCCGTTGAAGACCGACACCGATCTTCAGATTCGCCTTTTTTGCCTTTTCCGCACTGGCAAGAATCCGACGAACGCCCGGAGCATCGGTCGCAAGCGGCTTTTCCATGAAGACATGCTTGCCTGCATTGACAGCGTATTCAAAATGTTGAGGCCGAAATCCGGGAGGACCGGTAATGATGACAACATCGACTCCGGAATCAATTGCCTGTTTGAAGGCATTCAGTCCGATGAATCGCCGTTCGATCGGGACATCAATCGCTGATTCGAATTCCCCGAATTTTTTAGTTCGATTACGATCGCTATGTCCAGCGGTAATCGCCTTCAGACTTTTTTCCAGCCGGTCGCTAAAAGCATCGGCCATCGCCCACAATTTGACATGCGGCCCAACTGCAAGAGCCTGAGCAGCCGCCCCGGAACCTCGTCCGCCACACCCGATCAGCGCAACCTTGATTTCTTCCTTCCCGACAGCGTGGGCCCCCTGGCTCAAGGAAGCGGGAAGCAGGAAAGCTCCCGCAACGACGGAAGAAGCCAGATAATCACGGCGGGATAACTGTCGGTTCGGCAAAATTGTTGAGTTCGAATCTGTCATCGCATCAGCACTTTCTATGGCATCGAAAAAAATGAAACAGCAAAAAACGTGACGACGGGGAAGCCCTGAAAGAAACCCGGGAGTTCTTTGCGCCGATTATTTCAGTATCGAAATAATGTATTTATTTCTCGACTCGATTGCAAGTGTCTTGGCAATGCTCTGGAAAAAATGATCGGTAATGGTGCTTGAAAGAGGTTGTCATCAGAAAATGCAGAGAGAGTCCTGCCTGAGACTTGACATATTTTGAATTCAAAATAATAATCCGGTGTCGTTCTTTGTTTGTGCATCGCCTGTTTGTGAATCGCTGTTGTGAAAGTGTTTTGTTCGTGTCGCGACTTAATTCCCAGTTTGATGTCGTCA
>JALTOP010000409.1:2405-3133 GCA_027000105.1 Planctomycetaceae bacterium
TGCTGAAGTTGCGGCTGCTTAAAAGTATTTCGCGTGTCGAATTGGCCCGTCAGTTATCGGTGTCGCCGTCGACGGTTGGGATACACGTCGATCGTCTGGTGGAATTGGGGTTTCTTCGTCAGGGGCATCGACAGGAATCAGGTTCAGGACGTCCAGCGACTCTCGTTGAATTGAATCCTGAAGCGGGACAGTTTATCGGGATCGATCTTGATTCCCGGCAGGTACATGGGGTGAGCGTTGATTTTGCCCAACGGGTTCTGCGTGATCGTACGGTCTCTGTGCGTTCGAACGAATCGGCATCGGATGTTCTGAAGTTGATCGAAACGGTCATTGATGATGTTCGGGATCAATCCCGTGAACTGTTGGGGATTGGCATTGGTGTCCCCGGAACCGTCGATATCAATAACGGCATCGCGATTCATTATCAGTTTATTCGGGGGTGGCGAAACATTTCGCTCGTCAAGCGTTTGGAGGATCGCTATCTGGTGCCCGTGCAAATTGAAAACAACATCCGAGCCATGGCGATGGCGGAGCGTTGGTTCGGGCAGGGGAAAGAGGTAGAAAATTATATCTGTTTGGGGATTCGCAGCGGAATCGGCTCCGGGCTGATCGTTAATGGCGAACTCTATCGCGGGTTGCATCATTTAGCGGGTGAGGTTGGTGGCTGGCCGTGTGAGTTATCAAGCGACGGGGAAGTGATTCCTCTGGAGCAGGTCGCCTCGCTGACA
>JALTOP010000410.1:0-2148 GCA_027000105.1 Planctomycetaceae bacterium
GATTTCAGCAAAAATTTCCAGAATGGAATCGGTGGCTCCTGAAAGTGTGAGGGACAGAATGGTTATTGCGAGTATCGCACGAATCGGGAAGCCGAGGATCAGAACATTGATTTGCGGAACCGTATAGCCGAGATATCCCAGAGTGACGCTCAGTAATGCCATCGAGGCCAGAAGTGGCGCTGCGATCTGGATCGCGATCACCATCGACTGGCTCATCAAACGCCTCATCAAATCGAGTGAGTGGATATCGACCGTTGCCATGCCGACCGGCAATACCTCAAAGGTTTTCAACAGACTGGAAAGCATCATCAAATGCCCGTCAATCGGAGCCATTGTCAGCATCGCCGTTGTTCCGAGTAGAAACAGGAGTTGCCCGGTCGGTGAAATACTGGTTCCTGTTGCGGGATTGAAAATTTCACTCAACGCGGTTCCGGTCTGTTGATCAAACGACTCTCCCGCCAGTTGCAGACCACTGAGAATGATGACCACACCCAGGCCGAGCGTCATTCCGAGCAGCAATTCAGTGCCGACAAGCCACAGCAGATCGAACATGGTGGAGGGTAACGGGCCGGTTGCGCGGAACTGGGCTGGACTGACCTGTACTTCGGGAGCAGAATTGTTTCCGTTTTTTCGCAGTGCGGCTTCGGATGGAATTGATTCTCGATAGACACGGGGTGTTTCGTTGCCGCTCAATACATGATTGCCGTCAAGATCCAGTTTCTGAAAACCACGATCCCGGATTTCCGGCAGGGCAGGTGTGACAATCAGGGCGAGCGAAAAGATAAACAGAAATTTGATATTCATCGGAATCGCGGTATGACCGAAAAAAGGCCCGATCAACATCAATCCCGATAGGCGGATCATCACCAGGAAGAATGTCATGAAGTAGGAGAGCGCAGCATCGACCAGCAGGCGATTGGACCAATCGCTGAGAAACTCGTTTGAAATTTGATCAACAACATTGAACATGATTCGTCGATTTGTAAGAGATGCAGTCAGGGATGCAGAACCCCGGTTGTATCCGTTAAGCCTGTCAACTGGCCTGTCATATAACCAGGCCTGTCATATAGTCCGAAGTGGGTGGTACGTTGGAACGGTTGCCTGATCGCTTTGCTACAGGTTGTCCGGAATGGAGCTCCACAATTCGACGGTATAACTGACAATTTTCCCGATGATCCAGGGCATGATTAACAGCAGCGTTCCAACCATGGCCAGAATCTTGGGAACAAAACTGAGTGTCTGATCCTGCAGTTGTGTCAGTGCCTGAAACAGACTGATGATCAGGCCGACCACCATCGCGACCCCCATCACGGGAGTTCCGACGAGCAGCGTCAATATCACCGCACTGCGGGTGATTTCTATTGCAGAATCTATATCCATGATTTCAAGTCGTATTGGCTCGTTGGTATGAAACAGAGGGGATCAGGCCAAAAATTTTTCTGAACGTCAACCGCCGCCCGTGTAAGGGTGAACGCTTTGGAGCAGCATTTCGACTACCAGATACCACCCATCGACCAGGATGAACAGCAGCAGTTTGAACGGGAGTGAAATCATGACCGGAGGCAACATCATCATGCCCATGCTGATCAAAACCGATGCCACGACCATGTCGATCACGATAAAGGGGAGATAAATCTGGAAGCCGATTATGAAAGCTGTTTTCAGTTCGCTCAGGATGAAGGCGGGAATCAGAACGGTGGTGTGAATTTCGTCGAAATTTTCCGGCTCCTTCCAGGTGGATGCTTCCGGAGAATCGGCCGGCGGACGCTGATATTCGATGAACATCCAGATCGCGTTTTCATTACCTGTGCGAAAAATCTGATCGCTCATGAATTGGCGGATCGGAAGCAGCGAGCGTTCCAGTGCCAGCTGGAGACCATCCTGTTGATCTTCGACCGATTCAAACTGCGATTCCGAATACGGTCGGATTCCATTCTCATACGCCTGTTTCCAGACCGGCCACATCACCATAATCGTCAGAAACATGCTGATGGAAAGCAAAACCTGATTCGGCGGCAACTGCTGTGTCCCCAACGCCTGACGCAGTAGCGCAAGCACGATGATAATTCGAATGAAACAGGTTGTCATGATCAAGATCGAGGGAGCCAACGTGATCAACGTCAACAGAATCATCAATTTCAATGTGGG
>JALTOP010000410.1:2158-11788 GCA_027000105.1 Planctomycetaceae bacterium
CGTCAGTCCGCGAGGTGAAAGCATTTTGTCCGGATCGAGCCCGGCTGGAAAAACCGGATCGGTTTCGCTACGGACATTCGCGGGGATTGTCCCGGCTGGCAAGGGAAGCTGATCCTGAACACGACCGGTCTCAGGGAGCAGTGCGGGTGCATTGCTCGAATTCCCGGTCTGTCCCCAAACCAACCGGGGAGTCAGGGGAAGAACCAGAAAAACAGCAATTGCCAATCCCCTCAAAAAACATTTTTGCAAAAGGGCGCATTTCATGATCGGCCCTCCTTCATCGCATCGATGTTCAGGCCAAAATCTGCCAGATCGGGTGCCGGCGGCTGATTTCTATCTCTGGAAGACCCTTTGGAGCCTTTTCGCAGACTGCTCCGTTTTTTTTGCCTGCGACGATGCTGTTTGTCGAGATTGACATGTTCAGATTCACGTTCCGTTCTGGAAAGCAGAAATCCGAAGGAATGACCGATCGTCGATTCGACGGAAATCGGTTTGCACTCACCCCGTATTCTGTCAATCTCGACCGGGTCGGTAATCTCGGCCAGTGTTCTGATTCCTTCCAGTGAAGTTCCCAGAATCAATATCCGGTTGCCACACAGGACATAATGGATCGCGTGTCTTTGATCCAGCATTTTTCGCCCCAGGACCTCGAGCACTTCCGAGGAAAGATTCATCGTTCCCACGCGGGTATGTTTTTTCATCAGGCGGGAAGCCAGCAAAATCACCACGATAATGCCACCCAAGACCAGCGTTGTGGTGCCCAACTGTTGGGTCGTCGAGCCGAGTCTTTTCCTGCCTGCTGTCTCCTGTTTATCCTGCTTCGATAATTTTTCTCCCGGCTTCCTCAACGGCAGTGCTGTTCTTTTGGTTGATATGGTGGACGCCGTCCTTGAGGAAGAAGCTGTTTTTGAGGCAAGGGCTTGTTTCTCCAGCGAAGCAGGGGACTGCCTCTCCAATGAGGCAGGGACGATCGAACGAGGTGCAGAATGGGAGGGAACAGCAATCGATCGTGGTACTTGCAACGGGGGCTGTCGTTTGGCAGCGTTTAGATTGTTGGCGTTCAGGTTGCCAGTGTTCGCTTTCCCAGTGCTCGCTTTTCCAGTGCTCGATTGCTGCTCGGCCGGTTCCGTCTCCCAGATTGATTTTGCATTGGAAAATGGGCCGGAAACACCCTGCGCCTGACACGGTTGCGCCAGGCTGAAAGCAATCAACCAGAAAAAGATGAAAACCGGACGCATCCTTGCATCCTCCCCCAATAACGCTTCAAGCGACTCCATCCCCCCGGACATCGATCACTTTTGCTGGTATCAAATATGAATCTTGAAACCGGAAAACGGTCAAATTTTCCGATCCGATGAGATTACTAATCCTGCGGTGAAAGGATCTCGGCGACCCGTACACAAAAGTTGTCATTCAACACAAGCACCTCTCCGCGCGCGATCAAACGACCATTGACCAGGATGTCGACAGGATCGCCGGCGAGTTTGTCAAGTGGCACGACACTGCCCGCAGCGAGGGCTACAACTTCTTCAATCATCAATTCTGTTCGACCGAGCTCAATTCTCAAATCGAGTTCGACATCTTGCAGCATGGCCAGTTCGGCACGTTCGGTTGCATTTTGCAAAGGTGTAAAATTGCTCAATGAGAAAGGCGTTGCCCCAGAGGTATCTTCCCGGTTCTTTTCGCCATTCTCCAGGCTCGGTGCAATGGCGGCAGCCAGGTTCGCCTCAGCCTCGCTGATGAGCTGCTCTGCTCCAGGAACAGACGCCGCTGGTTGACTGTCCCCGTTCCCTTTTTCCGCTAAAAGGGCGTCGATGTCGGAAGGATCGAGCACATCATCCGGGCTCCCCGCTGATTCAGTGGCTGTCGCCTTGGCTGCAGGTGCAGGAGGAGGTGTCCCCGCTCCCCCTGCCAGCAGGGCGTCAATATCCGATGGGCTAAGTTGATCGCTATCCGAACCGCCAGCAGCCGCTCCATCAGCAGCAGGCTCTGCACCGGCCGGTTCTGCGGACGCACCCGGAGCTTCCGAGGAAGGCTTTTCAGCTTCCGGTTTAGGGTTTCCCCCTGCAGCCTGATTCAGCAGGGCTTCAATTTCACTAGGATCCAGAAGATCGTCGTCACTAGCCACGTTTGCACCCAGATATCAACTCGAGCGTCTTTCACGCTCAAGACAGTAATTGACAGATACGAAATAACATCAACATAACATCAACAGACGGCCACACATTCCCGATCCAGCACAGTGGAAATCAAACAGGAGAAAAAATCAAAAACCACGCAGAAGCCGGAGTCACGGAACCAACCGCTGCAATAGACTGCGCTCCTCCTTGGCTCAACAGAACATCGATTCGTCATTGTTCAATGGCTCGAAACCCGGTAATCAGTACCGAAGTCACATAACTCTGGTTCAGTATTTTATTGATCTCCTCCCGAATCTGACGTTTGATCGTACTTAAATGGGGGTCATTCAGTTCCTCCGTTCCCGCGTTTCTGATAATGGTACTGACAGCCTGCTTGATGCGATTCTTGTGATCCTTTTTGGCAAATGTGAACTGTTCGCTCAAATTGCGGGGAACTTCGACACACAAATCGAACGTAATGTGGATGATCTGGCCTTGCGCAGACAACGTATTCGTGCAGTTGAACGAAGCAATATCGACCTCAACGACATCGGTATCCTCAAGTTCTTCCGCCTTGAGAATTTCAGGATCGTTTGGGTCGACTTCGCTGGAACTGGATTCTCCAAACAGGAAAAACAGCATGGCGAACTCGCCCACCATGACCAGTACCAGCAGACCTGCAACGGCCGCGAACTTCACCCAGAACCCGGAGGACTTTTTTTCCTCCTGTTCTCCCTCCGTTGCTGGGGCAGATTCTTCCGGAGCATCTGTAGCCATCAGACATCCTCCCTGATGTCAAAAATTCAGATTTTTTATTTGAAAACGCTTCCAAGAAGCCTGTATTTCAAGGCATCGGCGGGCACAAAAGAGGACAGAGTTGCCCCAGTATGCGCATCTTGCCTATTTTCTCGCCTGCCAAGCCTAAAATTGACGATATGCGGGAGTTATATCGCGTCAATCAAAAATACGTCAACCCGATGATTGAGAGATTGTTTATTTCTGTCGCGTGTCATCATTCTCTGCTCGGTGTCACCGGCAGCTTCCACAATGATTCTATTTTGTGGAATCTTTTTCTGGGTGATGAAATAATCTGCGACGGCCCGAGCCCGGGCGAAAGAGAGTTCAAATTGATCCCGATACGGGCTATCAGCGGGAAGCGGTTCCGGCGAACTGTGGCCCCGAACACAAATGCGGTTCGGACGCTGTTTGATAATATCTGCCAAAATGTCGAGACGCATTCGGATATCGTCATTCAGTTTCGCATCGAATGGGCCAAACATGGTGGGGCCACCAATGGTTACCACTGTTCCGTGGTTGATCCGGTTGACCGTGCTGTTTTTCCCCAGGTTACCTTTGGAATCCTTACTCGCCTTCTTGACACCGGATTCTGATCGGGAACCTTCGGAAAACATATTGCCCAAAAAACTGTTCGTTTGCATCGAGCTACCGGGAACACCGCTGATGGAAACCGGTTGATTGCCGAAGTTTTCCTTGATCGCATCGAGCATGGCGCGCATGGCACCGTCTTCCTTCAACTCGCTCATTGACACCAGCATGATGAAGAAAGTCAAAAGCAGAGACATCATGTCGCCGTAGGTGACAACCCACTCCGGGACGCCAGGCGGCTCATCCTCAGCCATTTCCGCCATCTTTTCATCCTCACGCGACAATGAACAGCAAACGCCAGTTATTCCACTACGAACCGGAATCGCGGCGAAGAACGATTGTCATCTTTCCAGCCGCCGTCGTCTTTCCGATTTGCTGACACCTTCCCGGTGCCCCGGTTATTTTCACTTATTTTCACTGATTTCCGTTTATTCAGAATTATCTCCGTCGAATCAAGCAGCCTCGGCTTCTTCGACCTCCCGCTGATTGACGGGCAGGAACGTATTCAATTTCTGTTCCAGAACCCGGGGGTTATCGCCATCCTGAATGGACAGGATACCTCTCACAATGACTTCCCGAATCTGCATTTCACCTCTGGTGTAAAAACTGAGTTTGTCCGCAAAGGGCAAAAAGAGGATGTTGGATACCATCGCGCCATAAAGCGTCGTGATCAATGCAACAGCCATCCCGGGGCCAATCGCAGCCGGGTCGTCCATGTTTCCCAGCATGATGATCAACCCCATCAATGTTCCGATCATTCCAAAAGCAGGGGCGTACCTTCCCCCGGTTTCCATCAGCGATTTCCCTGTTTTATGCCGGGCGGAAATGGCCTCCATTTCAGTGCGAAGAACCGCTTCCATCAACTCCGCGTCGGTACCATCCACTGCCATCTGGATACCGAGAAGAATGAATGGGTCTTCAATCTCATCCGTTTTACTTTCGAGAGCCAAAATCCCGTCGCGTCTTGCGATCTCGGAAAATTCAACCAACTGACGGATAACCGGTTTCAAATCCTGAGCTTTGGGAAAGATGACTTTCATCATCACACCAGGAATCAGAAGCAGGGCACCCACGGGAAAGGCGATACAGGTTGCAGCAATCGCGCCTCCCACGACCACCGCTGCTGAAGCCGGATCCCAAAAGGCCATAAAGTTCCCGCCTGGCGCAAGCATCACCGCGAGCGCGAGCAGACCGAACGCCATTAATGTACCACCAACGGTTGCCTTGTCCATTACCGTCTAGATCCTCGAAGATACCTGTTGTGCCGACAGTCGCGGTCTGCACAATGATGCAAACTATGACAGGCCGGGGATTGTCCTGATCGCCCGAGAGTACTCCACACTCTTTTGAATCACATCGTCCACACTCTCCTGCACAATGATTCGGTCATCCGTTGTCAATGTGATAAAGGTATCTGGACGGGCCTCGATATATCGAATCAGATTGGCGTTGAGAACAAAGGAGTCTCCATTCAGTTTTGTCAACTTGATCATCGCGAGTTCCCTCACGTTTCCTGTTAAAACTGTGCCAGGCGGCCGTCAGGAACTACCTGAGACCGACGATTGGCAAAATACCACGATTCAATGAACCGATTTCACGTTTTTGCCGGAATAAAAACCTTGCCGGAATCAAAACCTACCGCCCGAGAACGAGAAGCTCATCGACAAGTTGCTGCACCGATGAAATAACCCGTGAATTCCCTCGATAGTTTGTCGAAGCAACAATCAGATCGACCAGATTCCGTCCGATATCGGTGTTGGACAGTTCAATTGCTCCGGCTCGAATGGTTCCGGCCCCGAAGTTTCCGGGAGTCACGAGAAACGGCGATCCCGAACTGACTCCTTCCAGGAAGGTCGTATCTCCATTTTCCAGCAGACCTTGCGGATTGGAGAACCTGGCCAGCACCACCTGTCCCAACGTACGGATAATTCCGTTGTCGAAAATTCCATTGATCACTCCCGATTCATCCAGCACAAATCGTGACAGAGTACCCGGGTTCGAACCATCCTGTGTCTGCAACGTGATGGCAGAACCGGCCGAAGTGGTTGAAATTCCGGAAAGATTGGAGAAGTCGATTGTTACCTGCATGTTGGAAGCTGCCGTGTCGGCTCGATCGACACTGAATGTATCAGTCAGGCCGGACGTGATTTTTCCCTGGCTGTCAAAGATGAAACTGCCACTTCCGATCACGACATCATCATCGCTGTCATCCACACTCTCTGCAAAGTAGCGGAACGTGGAAGACGAACCATCCCGGGATTCCAGATAGGCCGTCAGTTTTATATTGACTTCCTGCCCCAGCGAATCGTAAATAATGAAGTCGGTAATCGTGCTTTCCCCATCTGCCGTCTGGGACTTTGTGAACGGAAGATCCAATGTTGAAGCAGTCGTTCCGTCATCGACGACGATATCGCCGAGGGTGATGTCGATATCATTGACCGTACCCCGGTTTCCGATGATCTCGATCTGTCCGCTGGAATTCAAACGAACTTGTGGGTCGACGCCCCCTTCTTGTGGGATCGTCACGCCGCCATCGCTGTGGATTCCGATGGTGTTATCCATCATGGTCATCAGGTCGCCCAGAGTTGTTGTCGCCGCATCAACAGTCAACGACTGTTCTGAAAGAACCCGTCCCCCTTTACGGGGAGCAAAGGTGATGATGTCCCCGTCGCTGAACAAGGCGGTGGAGGAACCACTCTCATACAAAGAGGTGAGCAGGGTCGATGACGTAGCAGGATCAGCGGCAAAAGTGCTCCCGGCCGTGTCGGTGAAGGTGGCATCGGTTGCCAAAATGGTTCCTTGTGTTGCGACCGTTCCGGTAGAAAGGAGTGCTCCACTCATCGTTATGTTCCGGGTCTGTTGGGCAACAACCAGGTCACCCACCGGAATGGTAATATCCTTCAGCTGGGTTGTGACCAGATTGAAATCCTGATCGACTCCATAACCCTGAACGCGCAACCCGTTTGCAGCTGTCAGGATATCTTCACTGTTCAGATTGAAGTTGCCCGCCCGCGAATAGACATTTCCATCACGGCCATTCAGAATGAAAAAGCCATCCCCCTGAATCGCCAAATCCGACGGACTGGTGGAGTTGGTAATACTCCCCTGAGAGAAATCCTTGACAATCGCAGAAGTGGTTGCCCCCAGCCCGATCTGTCTCGGGTTGGTTCCCCCGTCATTGGTCGTCGGACGGGAACCGACAGACAAGGTTCGTGCCAGTTGGGTTTGAAACAACACCGAGGAAGCTTTGAAGCCATTCGTTCCCGCATTGGCGATATTGTTGCCCAATACGTCGATGGTTTGCTCATTGAGAGCCAAACCGTTCAGTGAAGTGGTCAGCGCAGACGTCAATCCCATTGTTGTCCCCCCAGACAGTTACTCATCCCTGACAAATGCAACGGTTTTCCGATGCAGTTGCTGTGGTTCAACTTGTGTTTTATTCGAATACCTGAAAATACAGCCGTATTTTCACATCCCTGTATTCGGCACCCCATACGAAAGGGGATCTTCCCTCGATCGATTCCCCTTGCTCGATAGAGTGAAAAGCTCGATAAAAAACGAGACTCCTTCACTTTATCGGCATATAGCTGGCACAATCCGCAATCTTTTCCTAATCCGGTGCAACCGAAACTGTGCAGGCTCCTTTCAAGTTTCCTGGCGAGATATTATTCGAGTCTCCAATAGCAGGAGCGCCTTCACAGGAGTTTTGCCTCCTAACTTGGCCCCGCTGCTTTGGATGGGCTGACAAAACAGCAGTCCGGGCCTGTCATCTTTCGCACTTGAAATATTCCAGTGTTGTCATTTTTACAAAGAACAGAAATAGCGGGGAACAGAAATAGCGGGATTGGCGGGGCAAGCCAGAAACAGGACGAGAACGAGCGGAGACAGGTTAGGAATGGAGGCAGAGCAGAAATGGACGCTGGGCAGAAATGGACGCTGGGCAGAAATTGAGTGCACGCGCTTGATGAGCGGACTAATCGGCGAAGCCTGTTTCAAAGAAACGACGCTCAATCGCATCGATATTGGGGATAGTGCGTTTGGCCCATAAGAGACGCAGCGAATCTTTTTCGGCCTCGCTCAGATGCCAATCATGCTTGCTTCGATGAAGTTTGCGGGTCAGTTCGCTCAGGCATAAAGCGACACAGACCGAAAGATTCAGACTTTCCGTGAAACCGACCATCGGGATTGTGATCGACTCATCCGACATCTCCAGCGCCTCGGCGGAAACCCCCTTCTTCTCTGAACCGAACAGTAGCGCGGTGGGAGTATCAATGGATAATTCATAGAGATTTTTTTTCGCACCGTGTGGCGTTGCAGTGACGATCCGATAGCCCCGCTGTTTGAGAGATCTCAGGCAGGCTGTTGTCGGACAGGGCGGCTGCTTCCATCTGTGAACTGTCAGCCACTTGTGGGCACCTCGGGTAATCTCCTTGTTGACTTTCGCGGCACAATCCTGTTCGATCTGATGCACATCCTGCACACCAAAACAGTCGCAGCTTCGCATCACTGCGGAGATATTGTGAGGTTTGGTCAGGTTTTCCAGTACCACACACAGATAACGGGTGCGGTATTCCAGAATGGTCTCAAAACGTTCCCGACGGGCGGGTGTCATCATATTCTGCAGGTAGCGTAACAACTCAAGTGAATTTTCATCCATCGTTCACGAACCAACGTAACAGGACAGTGTCCGGTTTACAGGAGACAGCTTTTGAAAACAGTTTTCAGAAAACAGTTGGGGGAAAGAACAGGCTTCAATCTCGCATTCGAATTGTTTCGTTTCCGGGTTGCCTCGCATTTGAGTTGCTTTATCTGTCGCGATTGCAGTGAGGTTTTGATGTGGCGATCTCGCCGGGGAGGGTCCAGTCGATCGAGGTCGCAAAGTCCAGCAAACAGCGGTACAGATCACGGTACAGATCAGTTTTCCCTGCCAGGATCATAAACAACACAACACGGGAGTTTCTGAACTTTTCAAGAGCTATTATCGTTGGAAACCTCAGGAAATGAACGGTTCATCGCCGGGAAAGGGGAAACAACTGGAAGTTCGAATGTCAGAGTTGAATCTGGCTTGAATCTGGATGAACTCTACAGTAATGTTAGGCACTAACGCAAATCAGAGGGACATTCGCTTCTTCTTTGTCGTTGTGGTGCCCATAGCTCAGTTGGTTAGAGCGCCGGATTGTGGTTCCGGAGGTCGCGGGTTCGAATCCCGTTGGGCACCCCTTTTTATGCACTTCCAACAACTGTTGCGGCTTTTCGTTTTGCCTGAACCGGGCTTTTTCTCTGCGAACCGACAATCTACACGGATCGACATTCTACCTCGTCCGTTTTCAGTGGTTTAAGATTATTACAGGTTCCCGGGTGAAGCCACGCGGTTGGCAGCTTTTCCCGACCTCTCCCTTTAATCCCGAGTCATTTTTCCGCGGAGTTCTGTTATGAAAACGGGAATGATCGGCGTTGCGATGCGCACCTTGCCGATTTTGATTGCCTTATCCGGAATGATCGCCTGTGGCTACGAAAAAGAAACGCAGGCCCAGGAGGTGAAAATTGCTTTCTGGAACGTCGAAAACCTGTTCGATGAATACCGTAACGCATTAACGAAAGATGAAGAACTGCTGCGCAGCGATCAGGTCATTCAGAAGATGAAAAATGATGCCCGCGTGATCAATCAGTTGGATGCTGATATTATCGGCCTGGCGGAAGTGGAAAATATCGCCTTGGTTCGGCGGCTTGTCGATGGATTTCTTTCCCGACGCGGTTACACGCATCTGGCACTGTTCGAGGGAAAAGATACTCGCGGAATCGATGTTGCCTTACTGAGCAAACATCCATTTCTGGCAACCAGTGTGGACATCCCCGGTTTTTCACGCAGTCTTCTGGCTGCCCGCTTTTCACTGAAAGGGGAACCGTTTTACGTGATCGTCAATCATTGGAAAAGTCGCCTGCAGGGAGGAGAACAGGTGCGCCTGCGTTGCGCCCAGGTGGCTGCGGATTACGTAAAGAAATCGATCAGGCAATACGAGGGAAAGTCTGTTCCGGTTATTCTGCTCGGTGACTTCAACGACACGCCAGGCGATGAATCGCTCAAGTATCTGCAGCGGCAGGGGTTAATCAACACGATGCTGAC
>JALTOP010000411.1:0-454 GCA_027000105.1 Planctomycetaceae bacterium
CAAATTCCGCCCACCCAAAGGGAAACCGAAGAAAAAGACATAGGTGAAATTCAACGCGAAAAGTAGCGTCCAGATACGCTTCGCGGCGGGGGCTTTCTGGCTGGATGGATGGGACTTCGCATCGTCTGCGGAATGCGATCGAACCATCATGTGTTCAAAGCGTAATGCTCTCAAAGAAGCTCGGCTTGTCAAACAAGTCGGGCTTCTTCGCTTTGATACCGGGCATCTGTTTCATTTGGCGGCTCACCACTTCCCGAGGGCAAACAGAAGCCAGGGGAATCCCGCCAGTCAGCTTTTGGCATCACCTTGAATCACTGCGTTCCCGTCATTTTTAGCCAGATGAGGCTTTTCTGAACATCTTCTGTTGATCGTAGCGTTATTGTTAATTGTGTTGGTATTATCATTGCCTGACTGTTGCCCGTTTCATATTGGGATGTTGTAATGGCGAGGTAGG
>JALTOP010000411.1:464-3122 GCA_027000105.1 Planctomycetaceae bacterium
ACTATGATTTCCGTTTTCCTGTTTTCTCTTTTCCTCATCAACAGTACATCGGGAGAAGATTCCGACGTAAAAAACTTTCAGGAAAAGTTGAGGCTGCCCGCCATCAAGCAGGGGATGAAGCCGTCCCGTTTACTGGAGATAATCGATCTCGATTGGAAAGTTGAAATTGGTGCGGAGACGGACGAAGAAGAAAAACGCCAAATGGAAGCGGTGCTGAAACATATTATCCAGGCGGCTGAGTTCATTCTGTCAGATGAAAAGGTACAGGAAAAAACAGCGTTGAAAGCGGTTCAGCACAAAATGCAGGCCTTGGGAATAATGGCACGCCGTGGTGATCCCAACGCTTCCGCTCAGGCAATCGCGATGGCAAAAAAGTTACAGCAGGACAAAAGACCGTTATTGGCCAGGGAAGGAAAGTTGATCACCCTTTCCAACCGGTTGCGCGAAATCCCCAAAATGAATCGTCAACAGAAGGAAAATTTCATTCAGCAACTGCTGGAGCTTTTCTCCGGTTCCCCAATGACCGAGCGGGATATTCAAATTGCCCTTGTGACGGCACAGATTTTTGAACAGGCAGGTGATACCGATTCCGCCCAAGCTCTGTTGAACAAAACGGCTCGCATACTGGAACGGTCTGACAGGGAAGAACGGAAACAGATCGCCAACCAATTCAGAGGAACTGCCCGCCGATACGGTTTGCCCGGGCATCCGATGAAACTGCGAGGCAAAACGCTCGACGGAGAAATGATCGACTTGAAAAATCTGAAGGGGAAAGTGGTTCTTGTCCAGTTTTGGGCAAGCTGGTGCACCTACTGTCTGCAGGAAATGCCTCATCTTCTCAAGCTCTACCATCTTTACCACGAAGATGGTTTTGAGATCGTCGGGATCAACCTGGATGAGTCGGCAGAACGGGCCAGAAAAATAATTAAACAGGCTCAACTTCCCTGGCCACAGATTTACAGTACCGAAGAGGGGGCATCGGGAATGAAAAACCGAAACGCAACCTACTACGGAATCACCAGCATCCCGCAATGTATTCTCATTGACCGCCATGGAAATGTGGTCACTTTGCAGGCCCGGGGAAAAATTCTGGATCAGCAACTGGAACGATTGTTTATTCAAGCGAAACAGCGGTAGAATAGAGCGTGAGGCAAGGACGATCATTTTTGAATCTTTTCGATTTCCTTCCGATGGCCCGGATAAAACACCTTCCCGATCGAACCTGCCCTGACAAAAGGATTGCAACTATCATGAATGTTCCACAGTCGAAAACTGCGAGGATCGTCTTCACATGCGTTATGGCTCTGCTGTTGGCGGGGAGTGGAGCTTTCGCCGGGCAACCGGAGAAAAACGGCTCGACAGGAGAAGCCGGTTCAAAAAAAACGACGACAGAAAGAGAAACTGCCGAAAAAGGAAACGCCGGGGAATCTCCACAAAAAGAGTCGGAGTCGGCCAGTCCGTTGCCGCAACGCATCGAAGCTCACAGTCTCGATGGTGGTCACGGTTGAAAAAAAAAAAAAAAACCGTTGAACTGGAAGGACTTGCGCGGCAAGGTGGTTCTGATCGATTTCAGGACGTACTGTTGCATCAATTGCATGCACGTGTTGCCCGATCTGGAATTTCTCGAAAAGAAATATGCCAATCAGCTTGTTGTCATCGGTGTGCATTCAGCCAAGTTCGACAACGAAAAACAGACGGACGCGATCCGTTCCGCGATCGTTCGGTATGGGATCAAGCACCCCGTCATCAACGATTCCGAAATGACAGTCTGGCGAAAATTCGGAGTACACAGTTGGCCCACTCTGGTTGTTGTCGATCCCGAGGGAAAATATATCGGCTATCTTTCAGGAGAGGGAAACCGCGAACGACTGGATCTGGTGATTGCCAAACTGATCGAGTACCATCGAAAGAAAGGAACACTGAACGAAAAGCCGATTTCGTTCGAACTCGAAGAGGCTGATTTGGCTCCCACTCCTTTGCGCTTTCCCGGCAAGGTTTTGGCCGATTCCGACTCGAATCGTCTCTTTATTTCCGATAGCAATCATAATCGGATCGTCATCTCCACCCTGCAAGGCAAATTGATCGAGACGATCGGAAACGGGAAAATCGGGGCGACCGATGGCGACTACAAAACAGCTTCGTTTGATCATCCACAGGGCATGGAACTGGTCGGGGAAACGCTCTATGTTGCTGATACGGAAAATCATTTGTTGAGAGTTGTCGATCTGAAAAACAAAACGGTGAAAAGGCTGGCAGGAACGGGGCAACAGGCCAGGTTTCGCGGAACCGGGGGCGAACTCCTCAAAACCGCTTTGAACAGTCCGTGGGACATTACTCATCTTCACGGCACACTCTACATTGCGATGGCAGGCCCTCATCAGTTATGGAAGCATACAATCGGTTCGCCGACAATCGAATTGTTTGCAGGCTCGGGCAGAGAAGATGTGAGAGACGGCTCACCTGAAACCGCTGCGTTGGCACAACCTTCGGGCATCACCAATGATTCCCGTTCCCTTTATTTTGTCGATAGCGAAGGATCGGCGGTTCGTAAAGTTGAATTCGGGCCTCCCGCTCAGGTAACAACTTTGGCCGGGCCACACGATTTACCCAGCGGTCGTGCTCTGTTCGAATTTGCCGCCATCGACGGAAAAGGAGACG
>JALTOP010000412.1 GCA_027000105.1 Planctomycetaceae bacterium
CAAACCGTAGCCAATCAAACCGTAGCCAATCAAACCGTAGCCAATCAAACCGTAGCCAATCAAACCGTAGCCAATCAAACCGTAGCCAATCAAACCGTAGCCAATCAAACCGTAGCCAATCAAACCGGGGCAGGAGCAATCGGAGACGACGGCAGAACCGGGCGCATCCATTGACTATCGGTTTTATCATTATCAACGCGCCGATTGGGTTAACCGCCACAATTGCTTCAACCAGTCATTTTCCGGGCTCTCCAGAGAATTCCCCGGAAAGAACATCAGGGCGATTGATTTTCCAAAGCTATTGTTGAACCAGTACAAGCAGGAATCAGCTTTTGATAGAGAATGTCATCAGTAATCACTTTTTCGCTCGTATGGCAGCCTGTCCATATGGAGGTTTTTATGAGTCAACTTGAACTGGATGTTATCCAAGCCGGAGAACAAAGTACGACAAATACAGTCAAAGAACCTGTTTATTCATCATTTTCGGATGATCCGGACTTTGCTGAACTGGTCGAATTTTTTGTCGATGCGATTCCCGAGCGAATCGAACTGCTTCGTGAATCCTTCCAGAAACAGGATATCGAACAACTGCGAACAATTGCTCATCAACTCAAGGGAGCGGGGGGCGGATACGGTTTTGAGGAACTCTCTACCCATGCAGCCCGTCTGGAGCAGGACTGTAAACAGAATGACATCGACGCTGCTGCAAATTCCCTGGAGATTCTTATCGGTTATATGGGCCGGATCACCGTTTGAGCGGGATTTTCCGTTCTTCGTTGTTCCTGGTCAGGTTCAACTTGCATCCGATCGGCTCTCGTGTCACGATACTGGCGTTGTGTGCGTGATTTACCGCGCCGATTCCAGTTTCCCGCTTGTAGCAGTTTCGTAGCAGTTGAGGTCTCTCCAATATGAATAACAGTCACCTGAAAACGTCCATCAAACGAATTGGGTATGCTTTATCCCTGATGTCAATCGGATACCTGCTCGGTATTTCGGGAAGCCTGCTTCCGCAAACATCGCATGCACAACCTGCGGATACTGTCGATGACAAGAACGAAGTCAAAATAGAGCTCAAACTTTCCAACGAAGCGATCAAGGGAATACAGTCCGCTCACGAATCGCTGACCCAGGCCATGGAAACGTTGAAGCTGGAGGGACTGTACACACCAGCGACCGAGGGAGTGAACTCTTATCTGGTGTTAACCGGTGGTGGAAACGCAATTGAAGATCTCAAACAGGGAACCGGTGTCGATCCTGTTACCTTCGCCGCCCTTTATGCGGGAATGGCTACCGAAGAAATCAGCGATGATCTTAGCAAAGACGAATCGGGACGTTTGATGTACAAGAACAAGCTTATCCGCATCTACTCTGTCGAGGAACTGAAATCCCGACAGAGGACTCTCGAAAACCTGCTCGCCAGAAAAGTTGGTGAATAGGTAATTTCCTGGGTGAATAGCCAGCATTCGTAGCGGTCGCAAACACCGTCCGGTATCAGTCAGGTTTCAGGCAATCCGGCTTCAAAGCACTATTAAAGCACTATCTTTCCGCCCCGCCATTGGCGTAGAAAACCTGACCGGTGATGTAGCTTGCATCACGCGAAACAAGGTATCGCACGATCTTGGCGATGTCCTGCGGCGTCCCCCACCGCCGTAGGGGAGTTTCCTCAATGACGCGTTGCTGCCATTTGTCCGAAACCGATTCTCCCCAGGATGTACGAATCCATCCCGGAGCGATACAGTTGACTCGCACATCAGGGGCAAGCGAAAGAGCGAGCGAACGACTGAACCCCATGATCGCATTCTTGGCGACTGCGAACAGTTCTCCGCTATCTCCTTCCATGCCTCGTTCCGCCTGATCCCATCCCATGTTGATAATGACACCCCGCCTGTTGCTGGCAAACCTCTCTCCTACCAATCTGGAAATCAGCACCGTCCCTCGAACATCGACATCGAGAAGCAACTGCAGTTTTTCGGCGTAACAGCAGTCCCTGTTCTCTCCGGTTAACAGGTCGACTCCTGCATTATTGACCCAAATGGTCGGATCAGCTTCACCTTCAAACAGGGAATCGACAAGCGGTTTCATCATGGCAGTGCAGGCAAGATCGAGTTGCCTGATGGAAGCCTTTCGACCATGCTGGCGAACTCGCTCGGCTGTCTGTTCAACACCCGCCAGATTGTTGCGGTAAAGCAGGGTCAAATCTGCCCCACCTCGCGCCAACTCGATCGCGATTTCCCGGCCGATCCCCGAAGACGCCCCCGTCACCACGGCGTATTCTGAATCCAAACTGCCAAAACTGTCTGTATTCATTATGATCTTCAGTCCAACTTGCTGAAGGCGGCCTGCCCTCTGATTGCATCACCCCTCATCGCCGAATGGTACATATTAATTTTCCCCATTGCCAGCCCTCTGCCCGGGTGACCCAGGGCTGCTCAGAAGTTTGGTTTGCTGAGCTTGGCGAAGGAAGAACCAATGGCGTCTATTGTTTACAGAATGATGTTATGATTAACTGCAGGAAAGATAGGAGTCGTCTTGACCAGACGGAACACAGGTTATAGACATGGGGTTTCGACCGCAACGGCAGTATTGGAGATTGGTACGAAAGCATATAAACTCGAACCCCGATTTTACAGCGGGTCGAAGACGATGGTGGACAGTAATCGCGTTTTCGCCAGCACACAGGCGCTGCAGAGATTTCTGGCGAATCCGCGAGTCACGCTGCCTCAACTGTCCATGTCGTCACGGCAACTGTGTTTTCAGGCTACCGATGAAAGCCTATCCGACTACACACGGGCCTCACGACTGATCGAAAGAAATCTCCGGGCACAACAGCAAACCGGCCCAAGCTCACCTGAGCCATCGCGATGACATCGGCTACGAACTGTACATGGCATTGCTGATCGACGCGGCAGATGGTTGTCCGCTGGCCCCAATGCAACTGTAACTGATAGCGTCCAGAGGTGTTCAAACAACAACAAGGCAAACCAGTATAAAGCGTCAACACATATTACCTGGACAGCGCCAGGTTTTGTTTTTTGTTTGGCCGTAAGTCGTGATTCAGGCTGAGGTTATCGATCTTGACCTGGGATTGAAAAATGACGACCCTCCGTGTGAC
>JALTOP010000413.1 GCA_027000105.1 Planctomycetaceae bacterium
CCCATTCCCAATCCGCCCAGCTTCAGCACAGAACGGCGAGTAATGCCATCGCACAGCGAATAACGCGAACCAAGTATATTCAGCATTTCGTGCCTCCTTGATGGAGAACTCTCTGGAAGGAAATAGAGGCGAGAACCCTCACGGGCTTTGCAGAATGCTCATCATCCCTGCTATATTCAGCATCAACTCACACATAAGGATACTTGCAAATAACCGGATCGTCAATCATTTTTTGCTGTTTCATGGAGGATTCTGATTGACAGGTGTTCCGTGTGTGTTTAGTCCTGTGGAGACTTTAGTTAGGGAGTCACCTGATTATGTATCGTCATCGTTCCAGCCGTTTGGTTCATATCCTGTTTCAAGGACTTTTAATTTGCCTTGTTTATCAAACAGGAAGCGTGTTCACATGTGCACAGTCCCCATCGAGGCCGACGGCAGGGCAAGGAATTATGGTCGGTGAGTTGACCGATCATTCTGCGGTGATTCAGGTTCGGTTGACGCGAGGGGCACGCCTGGTTGATGGCGATCTCCCCGGAACCAGTGGTGTGGTGAGGTTTACGATCACCCCAAAACAGGGCGGGAAGAAGGATCAAACGATAAAGCTGCAAGCCGAAGCGCAACCTGAGCATGATTTTATCGCCCGAGTTGTTGTCAGGGATCTTCAGCCCGGTTGGCGTTATTCATGCACAACGACAATTCTGAAAAACGGAAACAGCTACAGTGGCCCGAGTGCTGAATTCAAAACGCTGGCGGGAGTGAAAAATGAATCCCGTGTGAGTTTTGTCGTCGTTACAGGGATGAACTACGCCAAGTTTCACGGAGATAGCCGGATCGACAAAAAACAGCACCTGATCGAAAACAACACCGAACTGCCGAAACCGTATCAGGGGCCTGATAAGGAACTCGGGTATCCCGCGCTGAAAACAATCCTTTCACATCATCCCGATTTTTTTATTGGCACCGGAGATAACGTCTATTACGACACTCCCGACAAGCCAAGGGCAAAAACAGTGACGGAACTTCGTAGAAAATGGCACGAGCAATTTGTGCAACCGCGCTACCGTGACCTCTTCGCCCGAACACCGACGTACTGGATGGTCGATGATCACGATTACCGGGTTGATGATTGTGATAACACAGGCGACTATCAACCGAGTCCGCAGACGGCTCGCCAATTGATGCTCGAACAGTTGCCCTACGGGCCGATGGGCGAAACGAATGTAAAAACCTATCGCACCCATCGTATCTGCAAGGATTTGCAATTATGGTTCGTCGAGAATCGCATCTATCGCAGTCCGAACAAAATGAAAGATGGCCCCGATAAAACGATCTGGGGAGAAGACCAGAAACGATGGCTCAAGAAAACGCTGCGACAAAGCGATGCGAAATTCAAACTGTTGATCTCTCCGACACCAATGGTCGGGCCGGACGACTTGCGAAAGACCGATAACCATACCAACTTTGGCGGCTTCCGACACGAGAGAGACGAGTTTTTCGCCTGGCTGAACGAAACAGGTTTGGCCAAAAAGAATTTTTATCTTGTCTGTGGAGACAGGCATTGGCAGTACCACGCACGCCACCCCACGGGAATAGAAGAATTCTCCTGCGGTGCTCTTGTCGATGCGAATTCAAGACTGGGCAGGAAACCGGGAGATCCCAAATCGACCGATCCCCGCGGACTGATCAAACAGATCTATACGCAGAAGAAACGTTCGGGCGGATTTCTGGAAATCCGCCTCACCCCGGCAACGAGGCAGGCCCCCGCAACATTGGCTTTTGTCTTCTTCGATGAAACGGGAAAAGAACTCTATCGATGCCAAAAGTGATACCGACCGGCCAGGCAGCAGGAATAAGTCTGCAGGAAAACGGCATCAGTCACACAGGATCGGTCACACGGCACCTCTTTGCACAGGCTCATTCCTCGAACCTGGTCGATCGGACAAGGGGCAGTTCAGGCAACTTTTTCGCGCAGGCATTCAATCTGACCATGCGACAATCGAACGATTCTCTGTGCCCGGCGGGCGATCGATTCATCGTGCGTCACCATCACAATAGAGAGTTGCTGCTCATCGTTCAGTTGATTGAGCAGCTCGATAATCCCTTTCCCGGTATCGACATCCAGATTACCGGTCGGCTCATCGGCGAGCAACACTTCCGGTTCCGTGATGAGCGATCTGGCAATGGCGGCGCGTTGCAATTCGCCGCCTGAAACCTGGTTCGGTTTATGCTTCATCCGGTGGCCCAACCCGACCCGCACCAGCAAATCACTCGCTTTTTCCTTCAATTCGTGACGACGCTTCCAGTATTCCCAGGTTGAATATCGTATCATCAACGGTGAAAGAACATTTTCGATCAGATTGAGTTCCGGCAGCAGGTGATAGAACTGAAACACGAAACCAAAAACCCGATTCCGCAAATCGTCACGCGTTTTCGCAGGAAGATGATCGATTCTTTTTCCATCCAGCCGGACTTCTCCGATATCGGGAGAGTCGAGCAGTCCCAGCAGATGCAGCAGGGTGCTTTTCCCGGAACCGGATTGTCCGATAATCGAGAGGAACTCTCCTTTACGCAGTTCCAGGTTCACTCCCTGCAAAACCTCAACACAATTCGCCCCGTTACGATACGTTTTGCCGAGTGCCACAGAAGTGAGATGCGACGGGGGCACGGGAACTACATCAGCCATTTCCGACATCCTTTTTATTTTGTTTTGTATCAGGCGCACGGTGTGTAACAACACACCAGATTAACGAGAAGGCAAACACTCTGACAAAAACGCCTCACGACAAGCGGAACGGGAAAACAGGAATCACTCTCTGCGTAACGAAACAACGGGGTGCATGCTGGCTGCTCTGCGGGCAGGAAAAATCGAGGCAAGAACCGCGATAAGCATTGCTCCCAGAGCAACGGAAATAATCATCGATGGCTGCACCAACGTCGGGATTTCCGGGAAGTAGTAGATCGTTTCGTCAAACACCTTTCGCCCGGTCAGATAGGTCAGGACTTCTTCGATTTCATTGATGTAATGGACAAACAGAAGTCCAAGCACGACCCCGGCACCACTGCCGACAACACCAAGCGCCAAGCCGTAGGAAAGAAAGATCGACATGATGCCCGATGAACTTGCTCCCAAAGATTTCAGGATGCCGATATCGCGCGTTTTCTCGACGACAATCATGTAGAAGATCGCCAAAATGCCGAACCCGGCCACCGCGATAATCAAAAAAAGCAACACGTTCAAAATAGCCGATTCGATTTCAACAGCAGCCAGCAACGGGCCCTGTTTCTGTTCCCAGGTTCGAACGGAAAACTGATCCGACGGAAAAACAGATTTCAAATGCTCGACAACCAGTTGAGATTGATCGGGATCTTTCAGCTTGATGTGCAGCGACGTGATCGCCTTCTTGCCCGTGACAGGAGAAATCATCCCGCGGACTTTCTGCAGTTCTTCCAGGTTGCAGAACACCAGATTACTGTCGTATTCGGTCATGCCACTTTTGAAAACATCGACGATTGTCGCCAGATAGGGAGCATGTTCCGGAGGACGTCCAGCCGTGACGGTGCTGATACGGACATCGTCGCCCGGCCTGGCCATCATCATCGTTTTCATTTCGCCGGTCTCGGGATCCTTGTAGGGGTAACTGATCAAGCCGATTCCAACATAGATTCGCCCATCCATTAACGCATAGGGATCGGTCTCTTCTTTTTTCTGCGGGGCATTGTTGTCGAATGGATTCATAAACGGAGAAGCCGGAAGTTCATCACCAGCCGGTTCGGATATATCGCCAACCGGTTCCGATACGGGCACTCCATCAATGACGGTTTCGGAAGGTTGCTCTGCGGCTACTGTCTGTATTTCGGTTTTGTTTTCCGATTCGGAAGCAGATCCTTCCTCCCTTTTTTCTGCTTCCTCCCGATCGAGCGCCGCCAATTGTTCCTGATACCATTTCTGGCGGTCTATTTTATCTCGACGATATTCCATCGCTTCGGGAGAGAGATTCCAGTTCGGAACTTCGTTCGGCTTCCGTAACGATTTTCGTACGAGCTTGCCATTTTTGTAAATCGAGTGATAGCTATCCAGAAAATCCCGCAAGGGGCCGACTTTTGCCTTTCCGGCCGGATCGATACCGATCAGCGTGATCGGCTTGGTAATCCATTGGCCGGCAAAATTGAAGTTGAGCATGCCATACACTTCCACTGTGGGAGTGATCGCTTCGATGTAGCCGCCCGCGACTTCCCTGGCAAGGCGAATCTGCAAATCGGCATCAGCAACGCCATCCAGACTGTGCGATTCAACCACGACATCGGCCAGCAAGCCGTGAATCCGTTCCTGCATCTGCCCGGAGAAGCCAGACATCACACTGTTGACGACGATCATCGTCGCCACGCCGAGCATCACACTGATCACACTTGCCAACGCGATAAAACGGGTGCGCAAATAACGCTGACAAATCAGAAACTTATACATTCTGCCAGTCCTTTGGCTAAGAAGAATCCGTTCGGAATGAAGATTTCGGGAGTGTTGTAGCAGGAAACCGCCATTATGTCGAGTCGTGATTCGCCATTCCGCAAATTGCCCGAATTCCAGTTGGAAAAGGGAATATTCCAGCGAATAAAACAGCAAAAAAAGATTCAGGCGAGTTCAATATCACCTGAATCAGAGAGAAAGGCCGAGTTGTTTTACCCTTCGCAGAATTCCTATTTTTTCTTTTTCGCAGCCCCCTTTTTCTTCGCCTGGGCAAGCCCTTTGGCAATGGTGTCCGCCATGTCGGCCGCGTCCAGTTTGTTCAACACCTCGAACGCGACGGAAAGAACCCGTTTGGTTTCTGCCACGTTGATCTTTGTTTTGTCTGTGTCAACCAGTCGGGAAACTTCGTTGTAGTAGTCTGTTAATTTCATTTTTCATCCTTACATCTTGATGACATCCTGAAACTGGAAAATTAAAAAGAACAGTCGATCTGGCCCGTTGGAGACACCGCGACAGTCGGTCGGATCGCTTGAGAAATGGTGTGATCAACGATCATTCGTTCTGCGTGTTGCGACTGTTTCCAAAGACTGTTTCCAACAGCGGCTATGAGAGTGAATCAGACGTGCCAGGTCAATCCGAGTATCCCCAAAATTGGAAACTGCCTGAAAAGAAACTGCCTGGACAACAGAAAGGAATCAGAAACTCGAATCATCGCCAGGAAAGCTGTTTTTCAGTTGCTGGTGTCGATAGTAGAAACCATCTTCAAGAGATTCGAGGATGCGGTCTTCCGACATCATCAAACCGATCAGACCGCCGGGCGGCTTGAATTCGATGACATCCCGGATGTTTGTCGATCCTGTTTCGATCGCAGTGAAATGATGCGAGTGCTTCCAGAGTGGCAGCGGCCCGGCAATCAATTCTTCAACGAACAAGTTAGGCTCATCGAAATGCGTAATCCGATGGGTGAATTCCTGAATCTGCCCCATCGTCTGCACTGCAAAACGGACTTCGCAACCGTTGGAATACCTCTCCGGTGTCTCCAAAAACTTCAGCCCCATTTCGGGCGGACTGATCGCCTTGATATTGATCGGTTGAATGAGAAAATCAAAAAGTTCCTCAACAGGTGCCTGGATATCCACCTCTGTCTCAAAAACAGCCATGTTTTCCTGTTTCGCAAAGTAGCAAAGTAATTGTAATTGATGTCAAGTTTCCATCTTCTTGATGAAACCGTCGCAACCCGGTCGTTTACGATGTGTTTCAGTATTGGTATTGCGGTATTGCAACGGCCGCCATGATAACATTTGCTCGTACTTTCAAACAACATCGTCTCTCCAAACAACTCGCGGCAGATACACGTCAGTTGGCAACAGGCTGTGCAAGCAACATACTGTGTAAGCAACATACTGTGTAAGCAACAGGCCGTGTAAAAGGTCAACCGGAAAGTTCTGAGAGTTCTGTTCAATGAAAATTAAAAGAAGGTTAAAACAGGCGATTATACCCGTTCAGGGCGGCTACCCGGTAAGCTTCTGCCATCGTGGGATAATTGAAGGTTGTGTTCATGAAATACTTCAGGCTGTTGGCACTGCCCTGCTGCGACATGATCGCCTGACCGATGTGAATGATTTCGGTCGCATTGGCCCCGAAACAGTGAATACCGAGAATTT
The DNA here is from genome assembly GCA_027000105.1 of Planctomycetaceae bacterium. Classification (GTDB taxonomy): domain Bacteria; phylum Planctomycetota; class Planctomycetia; order Planctomycetales; family Planctomycetaceae; genus Rubinisphaera. Next base: position 6,130 of record JALTOP010000413.1, read on the forward strand.
CCAGCGTTTCACGGTGAAACAGCAGCTTGAGCATTCCAACCGTTTGGCCGGTAATTTGTGCCCGGGCGATCGATTTGAACATCGAATGTCCCACTTCGTACGGAATTTTTGCTTCCGTCAAATCGCGTTCTGTTTTCCCGATCGCACTGATTTCCGGGCTGGTATAAATACCGGCCGGAATGTCCTTGATCATTGCGCGATCGGCATGACCGTGAATCAGGTGACTTGCCGCATAACGGCCTTGCACATACGCCGCCGAAGCCAGTGAAGGCGGGCCAATGACATCACCGACGGCGTAGATATGCGGGTGTTTGGTCTGGAAATCCTCGTTGATTTCGATCTGCCCTCTTTTATTGGGCGTGATATCGATACGTTCCAATCCCATATTGTCGCTGTTTCCCTGACGCCCGGCTGCCCAGAGAAGAATATCCGTCTTCAGCATTTTTCCCGATTTCAAATGCAAAATCACGCCATTTTCAACCGGTTCGATCCGCTCGTACTGTTCGCGGTGCCGAATCAGCACACCCCGATCCCGCAAGTGGTAACTGAGTGCATCAATAATTTCGTCATCGAGAAACTCGAGCAGTTTTTCCCGACCGTTGACCAGATTCACCTTGCACCCCATGTTGCGAAACATCGAAGCATACTCGCAACCAATCACACCGGCTCCAAAAATGGTGATGGAGCTTGGCGTTCGATCGAGATCGAGAATGGTGTCGCTATCAAAAACACGATGATGATCGAAATCGACTCCTTCGGGGCGGAATGGTCTGGAACCAGTCGCGATCACGAACGAATCAGCGGTAAATTGATGGCAACCGCCGTTCTCTTCACAGACCTCGATCGTGTGTTCATCAATAAATTTGGCAAACCCGTGGAAAAGTGAGACACGATTCCGATTGTAAAAACCTTGCCGCATATCAACCTGCCGGGCAATCACTGTCGCCGCTCCCTGTCGCAGTTGGGGGAAATCCAGCTTCATCTGGATGCCCGCTTCCTTGTAGGCAGCAGTCAAATTCATTTCGGTCATACGGAAAATCGCGTGCCGCAGTGCCTTGCTCGGGATCGTCCCCCAGTGTGTGCAGCCGCCGCCAATCTGGACATAGCGCTCGATTACACCAACATTTTTTCCCTCTTTGCAAGCCTGCATCGCGGCTCCCTCACCGCCCGGCCCGGTACCGATAACAATCACATCAAAATGGTTCATTCAGAACTTCCTTCTCTGAAAGGGCAAAAGTTGACCGAACTGACTATTCTGGCGGGGATTATAGTGAAATTGCAGATCGGCGTTCAGGGCAGTTTGAGCTTTTTTTGGATCATTTGGAAGGCTGGAGTACCGACCATTTTGAGAATTGCACTTGCTGCCGCACCTACTGCCGCTTTTGCTATCGCTGATAGATGGGGAGATAGCGATATTCGATAGCCAGGGCAAGCACAGCCATGCTGGTTGTGTAGACGCGTCCCTGCCTTTTTTCGGAAGCGTGGTCGGAAGGCCAGGAACCATCGGCCTGCTGTTTGCTCAACAGGATCGGAAAGAGGTGATCCCGGGATTGTTCCCAATGTTCACCACCGAGTTTAAACATGCCCACCGAACAGTAATAGACACCGTAATAAAAATAGGAATCCCTGAATTTGAGAGGCGTTTTCAACAGATAGTTGGCTCCGCCAACCGCTTCCGGGCTTTTATGCACACCGCAAACTTCCAGGCAGAGAATCCCCGTGCCGCTACGTGTCGGAGTCGGGCCGCTTCCCGGTTGATAACCGAACCCTTTATGCCCCTTTGTGGCGCACATTTTGACATACTCAACGGCTTTATCGATCGATTCGGCGGGAACATCGCAGCCGATATCTTTTGCTGCCCGCAGCGCCAACAGTTGCCAACCGGTCACACTCAAATCGCTGTCCCGATCGGAGGGACGGTATCGCCAACCGCCCTGATGCCGCTCATTTTTGGGGATTGATTGCGCTTCCAGAATAAGTCGAATCGCTTTCTCGAGTGCCCGCCTGGTACGATCAGCATCTTTGACGCCCACCATTCCCACCACTTCCGCCAGCATCAGTGTACTGATACCGTGTGAATACATCGGGCCGTGACTCGTTTTGTGAATCAGCAATCCGTTCGGCTCCTGATGATCGATCACCCAACGGATTCCCTTTTCAATCTGTTGTCCGTAAGGGCCTTCTCCCGGGGTATGTCCGGCTGCCAGAAAGGCCATGATGGCCAGTGACGTTGCCGCTGTGGATTGACCGATTGAATCGATCGCCCATGCACCGTCGGGATGCTGCTTCTTCGCCAAATAGACGAGCGCTTGCGAAATGGAGCGATCCACATCCCGATCGTCCCACTTCGGCTGAGCCTGACAGCGTGGAGGTTTCAGGCAAAACGGCGCCACGCAAACCGTTATTGCAAGCAAAATGTGCAGGAGCAATTTAGGCATCAATCGGCTCGTTATTTCTTGCTTTCTGATTTTTCCGTCATGTTTTTTCGCCGCGGTTCCGGTTGGGCCAGCGCTTCGAAATAGCGGCGAATCAACGGAGCGTATTCCTGATCGATATGCCTTCGGCGTCCGTCTGTCAGCTCGGCGTCGAGTTCGCCCTGTTTTTGTCCCCAGTCCCGCATCAGGGCGGAACGCAGAATTTTGCCGGTCATTTCACCATCGCCGGTCAATTCGGACGAATTACCCGTTTCGGAATCGGCGGCCTGTTCGGAAGGTTTCCCTTTTCCAGCTTGCTGTTTCTGTTCCTGCTGTTTCGATTTCGACGAAGATTCTTTCTGCGAAGGCTGCAAATTCTGGTGAGCCTGCTCCAGCGCCTGAGCCGCCTGGGCAAGCTGCCGGGCGAGATTCTGCATCGCCGGAGAAGACTGCCCCGATTCCTGCCCCGCCTGTTGCGATTGCTGTTTTGAATCTGCTTGCCGATTCTGCCTGGTCGGATTTTGTCTTGTCTGATTTTGCCCGGCCTGATTCCGTCCCTGTTCCGCTTTCGATGCTTGTGACGCTTCTGGGCTCTCCTGCTTTCCGGATGAGGCGGATTCCGTCGAATCATTCGGCTCTGTCTGTGCCTGCGAAGAATCCTCTGCCTGTTGAGATTGTTGCATCGCCTTTTTGAGGGACTCCTCTGCCTGCTGGAGCATGCGGGAAGCTTCGCTTGCTTCTTCGCCGACCGGTTCCGGGACAAGCGTGTCCCGCTTCAGTCGGGCAATTTGTGCAGACTGTTTCGCCAGCGATTCCAGTTGCTCCGCGGCTTGATGGGATTGCTCGGCTGATCGCTGCAAATTCCCTTTTCGACTTTGCGATAACGCCTGTTGCATCTGGCGGTTGGCTTGCTCCGACTGATTGGTCAATTCTTCCGTCTTTTTCCCTGTTTGCTGATCGCGGATCGGATCGGCCTGGGAATGTTCGGCGATATCCTGCAGCTTTTTCGTTAATCGTTCAAGTTCGTGGTTCAATTCTGCCTGGGTCTGTTCACGGGCCAATCGGGAGTTTTGCGGATTTTTTGCCAGTTCGGCAATCTGCTCGGCCAACTGTTTTTGTTGTCGGGCAAGTTGCTCGGCCGCAGCCTGTGCCTGCCTGTTGGGGTTATCCTGTTGCTGAGCCTGTTGCAACTGCCTGGTTGATTCCGCAGCTTGCTGATCTGCCTGATCCAATTGTCCATTTTGCAGTTTCTCACTGGCCTGCTGCGCTGCTTCGGCTGCCTGCTGCATCGCCCGGCTCAATTCTTTTTGATCGGGCTGTTCGAGTTCCGTCTGTTTCGCCAGTTGTTGAGCCTGATCGGCAATGCGCTGCTGCGACTGCTTCAAGTTTTCGAGAGCATCGGCCATCTTCTGCGGTGAAGAAGGATTCCCTGTTTCGTTTTCATCATTTCCGTTCTTATTGCCATTTTCATTGCCGCTCTTTGGGGAAACTGCTTCAGCATTGGCCTTCAGTGCCTTTTCCAAATCCTGATCGAGTTGCTTCAGTTTCTCCTGGAGTGCGTGAGCCAGTTGCGGGGTGGAGGGCGCGGCAGAAGTCTTATCTGTTTTCTGTTCTTCGCCCGGTTTTTCCGTGTTCTTCCGCGGTGACTGTGCGATTTCCTGATCGACAATCTCCTGTGCCAGTTCCAGTTGCGCGGCGGCTTCTTTTTGAAGCTGTTGACTTTCCTCCGCTTTCCCCTGTTTCAATGCTTCCGATGCTTCCCGCAGTGCCTGAGCCGCCTGCATGCGAGGCAGAGCAGCCGTTTCTCCCTGCGCGCGTTCTGTCTGTTCGGCGAGTCTTCGTTGCTGTCCGCTTAGTTGTTGGAGCGCACTTTTCTGTTTGTTTGCCTGTTCCGCTTTTGAGTTCTCGGCGATGGCTTTCTCTGTTTTTTCTTGCAGTTCCCGCTGGGCTTTGGCGATTTCAGCAAGCTGTTTCCTCAATTCTTCCGGAGAGCCCGGCTGTTTCGGGAAGCGGATGTTTTCCAGCTCTTCCGGCAGGTTCGCTTTCTCCCACGCTTGCGCGGCCTCTGTTTGATTGGCGGAGGGCTGAGTTGCATCGCTCTCCTCTTTTTCGGCTGTTTTCTGGATTGCCTGCTTGAGTGCTTCCAGCTTTTCCGCCAATTCCTTTTCCGATGTTTCCGCCTGTTTCAAATGACCGGCTTTCAATTGATCGTGCGCTTTGACTGCAGCCTGAGCCGCTTCCGCCAATTCCTTTTCCTGATCAACCGAATCGGTGTGCATCAGCCGTTTGGCGAGATCGAATTGTTTTTTCGCCAGGTTTTTGACCGCCTCCGGATCAGCCTGTGCTCCTTTTTGAGCCGTTTCCTGAATTTGTCCGGCCAGTTTTTCCGCTTCCTTTTTCAGCGATTCAACTTGCGGTTCTGTTTTTTCGGCCCGTTTTTTTTGTGATCCCAGTTGGTCAGCGAGCCTTTTCAATGAATTCGCCGAATCCCGCAAACGATCATCCGCTTGCGTACTCTGTTTCGAAAATTCATCAGCAGCCCGGTCCAAATGTCTTTCCGCTTCCCGCTGTCGGCCGTTCACACCAGGGGGAATCTGCAACCCTGAAACCGCCTGCATCAAGCCGGCCAGTTCTTCCGCCAGTTTTTGCCGTTCTTTTTGATCCTGTTGAATTTCTTTTGAGAGATCCTTCAAGGCGGGAGCTTCTGATCGCTCTTTGGGGGGAAGCAGTTCCCTTTTCTTTTGTTCCTGCTGGAGTTGCTGTTTTTCTTTTTCGAGTTGCTGATGTTGCTGTTGATGGGCTTCCATTTTTTGGGCCAGTTGTTCCGCTTTTGCGGCCAATTGCCTGCTTGCCTGCTGGGAATCCTGCGGAAGACTTCCGGCCGATTCCCGGGCTTTGGCAAATCGTTCGAGTGCTTCTTTCGCCTGCTGAACAGCCCGCATCGCATCGCTGAGATTCGCCTGTTTCTGTTCCTGAACTGCTTCCCGAGCGGGGGCGGCATCAAAAACCGGAGCGGCTGTTTGAGAAGATTCCTGTTCCGATTTGGCTGCCAGTTCTTCAGCGATTTTCTCCGTTTCTTTTAGCTGATTTGCCAGTTCCTGCTGCCGTTGAATTGTTTCCTGACGCGATTCCTCAGCACTTTGCGCCAAAGAGTTCTGCTGCTTCGCCAACTCTTCCGCATTTTTTGCAATGTCCGCCAGATCACTCAAG
>JALTOP010000414.1 GCA_027000105.1 Planctomycetaceae bacterium
TCCAGATAGCGATCCTTGTTTTCGACAACATACCGTTCATGAAACCCGAGCGGCGTATCATAAGGGTAGCTGTGCATTTTGCCGATGTTGATGCAGCGATAACCGGATTGGGCCAGTTGTTCGATCCAGGACCGTCGCCACAGGTCTGCGTTTTTCAAAATGCCGGTTGTATGAGGGTAATATCCGGTAAACAGACTCGCCCGAGCCGGTGCGCACGACGCAGCCGTAATGAAACAGTTGGTGAAAGTGACGCCTTCATTCACCAGACGATCCATATTGGGCGTTTCCATATACGGAAATCCGAGAGCGGCAATCGTGTCAAAACGCTGTTGATCAGTAATGATGAAAATGATGTTGGGACGCCGTGACATGCGCGAGCTTCTCCCTGTATCGTTCAGGCGGCTTTTTCCCAAAGTCGAGCCAAGTCCGTACCCAGCACATCTGCTCTGTACTCAATGCCTGTGCCCTGAATTATTTGACCGGGTCGTAACCATATTTTTCCAGAGCGAATTTCATTCGGTTATTGACAACATCTGCCAGGGCGGGATCCGTCGGAAAAACGTTCTTCTTGTACTCCTTGATACCCGCGACATAAGCTTCGATTTTGGGCTGGACTTCCGAAAAATCGGGAAGCGAAAGATTGCTGTAAATGCTTTGCATGTTGCCGAGGATGTCTTTTTCGAGATCCTCGAATTTGACTTCGTACAGGTTCCCTTCCGGAATCAGCTTTTTATCAGCCTCATAAGTTTGCACACATTCTTCAAATGCCTGAAAGATCAATTCTTCATGCCGATCCAGGTTCACCTTGCAAAGAGCGTTGGTCTCGAACATGGTGCTGCGCATGTGAAGTGTCGAGCGGAGGACATCATAAGGGTGTCTGTGGATGTAAACAAATTTGGCGTCCGGGAACATTTCGTGCAGAATTTCAACCCGATAGGTATGGGATGGCGACTTCAGAATAATCGGTTTCGGATTTCTGATGGTCAGCTTCTTCATGAACAGAATCAGGGCCTCTTTCCAGGCTTGCCTTTCCTGTTCGGGAATGTTTTTCAGGTCGAAGTATCCCGCATATCTTTCGCGATGTCCCTGAAAGGCGAGATTTCGATAAGGAGAGTAGGTGGTCATATTGAGTAACGCAAATTCATCTTCCTGTGGCAAATCCCAGCCTGTTTTCATGTTATCCATCGGGCGAATTTTGGGAATCAGCCAGCCGGTCAATTTTGACATCACCTTCTCCGTCGTCAGAAAATGATGCGGGAAGATGCACTGATACATATTCGGATAGGTGTAACGCTCATCGAGAGTCATCAAATTGTGCAGCAGTGTGGTACCGCTGCGCCAATGTCCCAATACGAAAATGGGGGACTGGATTTCGGTCTGTTCAATTTTTTTTGCGAACCGCGCCATTTCCACCTTATTCCAGAAGGAATTGTGCGCCGTCATAAAGAGTGTCGGGATGATTTTGTGCGTCTGTGACCAGTGTAACTCTGCACCGATATTCAACAGTTTGCGGAATTCGCGAATACGCATTCCGTGCCAGATCACCAGTCCCCGTTGGGAGTGGCGGGCAGGTTTGGGTTGGGTCGATGGTGTTGTCGTAGCAGCCATGAATTCAGTCTTGTCAGCAGTTAAAGTTTAGGAACATATAACAAATCCTGAAACTTGATAACAGGTTCCCGTTGCCGTGGCAATCCAGCTTTGCCGGATCAAAAAATATCGGAATAACTTCAGACGGAAATGGTTCCGGTCTTCTTCATGGACAGCCCCATGCAACTCCGTTGGCTCTACCGGCAATCAACTGTTTACCAATTCTACAACTCGCATCAGTGGTAAAACGGAAATTCCCTTGATATGCTGAAGCGGTGGTTCCGTAGACCAGACCAGTGAACTGTGCGGTTGATCGGCAGGCCCGAAATGGAAATCGGTTTCTGTTTCAACCCGGTCGTTCAGGTTACACCAAATTCAATTTTTTTCCTACCGAGGAGAACTCAATGCGTCGAAATTTTCTGCTTCTGCTTAGTGCAACTTTCCTGTTTTCACTCTCCAGTGCTGTGCAAGCTGGGGAAAAGGGCTGGAAATCACTGATGGATGGCAAGACATTCAAAGGTTGGAAAGCGAGTGAAAACAAGGATAGTTGGAAAATCGAAGATGGCGCTTTCGTTTGCCATGGTGAACGAAGCCACCTGTTTTATGTTGGGGACGACAAGCCGTTCAAAAACTTTGAATTCAAATGTCAGGTGAAAACGCTGCCGGGGAGCAACGCGGGGATTTATTTCCACACAAAGTACCAGGAAACAGGCTGGCCCAAGTATGGGTATGAAGCCCAGGTTAACAACACCCATGGCGACCCCAAAAAAACGGGCTCACTATATGCGGTGAAAAACGTGTATGAAGCTCCGGCGAAGGATAATGAATGGTTCGACTACTACATCAAGGTTGACGGAAAACATATTTTGATTGTTGTCAACGGCAAGACATGTGTTGACTGGACGGAACCAGCTGACAGAAAACCGGGAAAAGATTTTACACGCATCCTGGATCAGGGGACTTTCTGCCTGCAGGCCCATGACCCGAATAGCACAGTCTACTTCCGCAACATCCAGGTGAAACGTCTTCCGTAGCCAGACCGTGAGAAACAGATGTAGTAACGTCAGTAGTACCTGCAGGGCCGGTTCAACCGGCCTTTCAGTTTTTGTGGCGTTCAGCTATTCTGTCGATTTCCTCATCAGCCGCGTGCTCCAGTCCAGCCGGCCGAACCGACTCTACCCTGTTACCCAGCCCCTGTTACCCAATCCGAGACAATGGAAAGAACCGTAGGCCAGGCTCTCGCCTGACGGAATGTGAGAAGAAACTCTACTGAACTTGATCTGTTTATTGCGAGAGCGGCAAGGAGGTCATGCAGGAGCATGACCTACCTGGAACTATTGCTTCACAGTCGGCGGAATAATATTTGACTTGCTCCCTTCTCATCACACCTCTCCAGCTTATAATATCAGCTGGAGAGGTTGTTGGAACGACAACAGCAGGCAAAAAATTTTACGCAACAGGCAATACACATCTATGAGTAACTCTACATTCGTTGTAAAACGTTGGGCGGGGACGATT
>JALTOP010000415.1 GCA_027000105.1 Planctomycetaceae bacterium
GTTCCATGTGGTGGCCCACAACAGTATCAATCAGGGCAGACGCTCAAGACTTCATGTGGGAGAGAAACATGCTCACTACCTATTTGTTGCGTTTCTTTCTTGCATAATCAGGCCACTCGATTCTTTTTCCCTCGTAGCGTGGCCATTTCCATTCCGGCCAACTTGGAGATTCCTCGCGAACTTCAAGATAATACTGCTGGAGCCTTTTCTTCATCGATGCGAATCGCTGCGGGTGTTCGCCGCTCACATCTCGGGATTCTGCAATATCGTCCTTCAGATTATACAACTCAAAGTCTTGCAGGTTCGCTCTTTTATAGGCAACGATTTCTTCCCGGGTAATATCTACCCCCTTCAACGCAGGACCATCGAGAGTTGCCAGGATTTTCCAGTCTCCCTCCCGGATGGCGACTTTCACTTTGGAGCTGGCCCGATAAAAATGCCAATACAGCGGACGGTTGCGCGAAATCGTTTTTCCTGCAAGAGCAGGCAGGAAACTGGTTCCATCAAGTACCCGATCCCGGGGCGGTTCGATCCCGGCGATTTCACACAGCGTCGGAAGCAGATCGGTACCAATAATGGGGACATCGGACCGCGTCCCCGCTTTGACTTTTCCTGGCCAACGGATTATGCCCGGTACGCGAATTCCACCATCATACACATGCCCTTTCTTCGCTCGAAGTGGCCCAGCTGAGCCATGCGGATGCCAACGTGTAATCGCAGGACCATTGTCGGAGGTAAACAGAACAAAGGTCGATTCCGTCAGCCCCATCTCATCCAGTTTTTTCAGGATGCTTCCCACTGCCGCATCCATTTGGCTGATATTTCCATGATGAGCACGAAAACCGGGATCGGAGTGGTCGTCGTAGAGTTCTGTAAATTCAGGAGCGGACGCAATCGGTTCGTGGGGTTCATTAAAACAGACAAAGGCAAAAAAAGGTGCAGCCGAATCGCGTTGTTTATCGAGCCACCTGATTGTTTCTTCGGCAACCAACTGGGCTGAGTATCCCTCGAGCGGGCCGACCGGAATTCCGTTGCGGACAAAATTGTACGGATTATGATGATTGGGAAGTGCATTGTTCTGGACCGAGAACCAATGTTTGAACCCGTGATCATCCGGCTGCGGCTGTCCCGGTAAATTGAACATGCCGTTGAGGTGCCATTTTCCGAAATGACCGGTCTCGTATCCCGTCTTTTGAAGAAGTGTGGCAATTGTAATTTCCGACTCCCGTACATGCATGGGGGACATGAAGGGGATCCAGTTATGCACGCCAACCCGCCAGGGCGTTCGCCCGGTCATCAAGCCGGTGCGGGAAGGCGAGCAATTCGGTGCCGCCGCATAACAATTTGTGAAAAGCATCCCCTGATTGGCCAGTCGATCCAGATTGGGACTTTTCACCACCGGGTTGCCATAACAGGCCAAGTCACCATATCCCAGATCATCAGCCAGCAGCACGACGATATTGGGGCGTTCCGTATTCCCGGCGACAGCCTCTGTTATTCCGGCACCGTTGGACAGGAGCAGCATCACGATAAACAGGTTCAGTCCAAATGATACGAATGATGCCCTCAAGGTGAGGACTGTATCTGTTTCCGCTTCCAGTTCGCTCGATATCATCAATGCCGACATATTCACTCCTCGCAACGCCAAAAGTGAGAAAAACTTTGTTATTTCAAACACGCTCCATTTTACCACCCACTCCAGGTTCCCGTTTCTGGTTTTAAGAACAGAAACGGGAAATAACGGCTGTTTCCGAAGTTCCCAGCACGTCTGGTCTGTTCTGGCTACCATAATCCAAATGAGATTTTCAAAAGTTTTCGCACCGTTTGTGTACTCTAACCGTCAGTAGTACGAATGACGAACCGTTCTCCGCTGCTTCGGCATCAAACACCGCTCCTGCTCTATCCCGTTCTTGTGCCGTACATTTCCGAGTATCGATACCACGTGGTGTTGAGTCAAGTGAGTTCTCAGGTATGATGGAGGCTTCGTCCAGGTGAGGCAGGGAATCGCAGGATCGTCTGAATTTTTCGATGCTTGCGGGTTCGGGGATATTCTCAACGACAGATTGATGGTACAATTCAACCGTAATTCTATCGGGGAAGGTGTTCAACAGGTTTTTTGATTATGAAACGCATCATTACGGGCAACAATTCTCTCCTGACCCTTTTGTTGCTTCTGCTCTGCTCGACCGGGGCAATCCTGGCTGCACCGGCAGATGACGATTATACGCTTGGATTGACACTGTACGGCCAGAAGCGTTGGGATTTGGCCATCGAAACATTTGAGGATTACCTTAAAAAATATCCCGAGCATAAAAATGTTCCTCTTGCCAGGGTTTACCTGGCCCAGGCTTATGTCAACAAGCAGGATTACAAACAGGCCCGGATTGTTTTGCGGGACTTTCTCAAAAAACATCCCCAAAGTAAAAACGTATCTCAGGCGATGTATCGGGTGGCTGAATGCAGTTACTTTTTGGAGGACTATCCCTCCGCGATCAGGGAATTTCAGGCCTTTTTGAAAAAGTCTCCCAACGATCCGCTGACTGAATGGGTTTACCCCTACCTGGCCGATTCCTATCTTCGAACCAATGATGCGAAACAGGCAGAAACCGTTTTTCGTCTTTCACTGACGAAATTTCCCCAGGGCCGATTTGTGGAAGATAGTCGTTTCGGCTTGGCTCGTTCACTGGAACTGCTCAACCGTTCTCAGGAGGCAATCGCCGAATATCAGCAGTTGATCAAAAACCCGCAGGGGAAACGTATCGCAGAGGCGATGTTCAATCTGGGCATGCTCTATTTTCAGCAGAATGATTTCAGGAAAACAGCCGAGACTTTCACGCAACTTGTCGAAAAGTATCCAGAGAATACCCTCGTGCCATTGGCCCAGTTGAACGCGGGCTATGCTTACTTTTCTCTCAAACAGTGGGATTTGGCGAAACAGAACTTTCGGGCCGCTGCCATTCACGCCGATTATCGCGATACGGCAAGGTTCTGGCTCACTCAGGTTTATAAAAGCCAGGGAGATTATGCACAGGCGGAAAAAGTTCTGAAGAACCTCCAGCGCGGTCAACCGGAGGGAAATCTTCTACCTCGCATCTCGTTTCAGCTTGCTCTGTGCCAATTGCGACTTGGAAAATATGACGAAGCCGTTCAGGGCTTTCTGTCCTACCTGAAGCAATGGCCCCGGGAGGAATCCGTCGCCGCGGCTTACGTTCACGCGGTTGAAGCCTCTCTGTTGGCAGATCAAGCAGAGCAGGGCTGGTCACTGGCTGAACAAGCATTGAAAGCGGATCCTCCCCTTCCAAAACAGAATCAACGGGAAATTAAATTGCTTCAGGCTCGTTTGTTGGTCGACGAAAAGTTCGAGGGGGATGCCCTGCCGGAATCATTGAAAAGCTATCCGCAGCGACTCAACAGGGCTGACGCCATTCTGACGGAACTGCTGAAGAATTCTGATGGTAGTGATTCCGAAATTGTAAGCCAGCAATTGAGGTATCAAGCCGCTAAAACAAAAAAAGAACTGGGAGCAGCAGAAGAAGCGATTAAAATTCTCGCACCGATAACGACTCAAAAGCCGGAAGCGAAAATGCTTTCCATTCCCGAAGCGTGGCTTCTGCTTGCCACCTGTTTCTATCAGACCGGCAACTATCAAGCTGCCATCGATGCGAGTCGGAAATTTCTGGAAACCTCTCCCGCTGATTCCGTTGCCGTACAAGGCTTGATTGTCCAGTTGAATTCATTGATGGAATTGGGGCAGATCAAACAGGCGGAACCTGTCCTGGACTCCCTGCAGAAAAAAAATCTTCCTGCAGATCAACTGGCTCAACTGACATTTCAATTGGCAGATGCGGCCTACGCAAAGAAAGATTGGCCAGAAGCGGAAAAGCTGTATCGTCGGCTTTTGAGCATGAATCCGGCACCCGAGATGAAGATCAAAGGACTCTCGGCGCTTGGATGGACACAATTTGAAGCAGGCCAGTTTGACAACTCGGCAGAAACCTTCCGCTCGTTACGGGAACAGTTTCCCGATTCCAGACAGGCTTCCGCAGATGCCGGATATATGCGCGGCATGGCCAAGCTGAAAGCAGGGCAATTTGAACAGGCGGCGAACATTTTTCTGGAGACCGCGACAGCGTTTCGCTCCAACCCAGAAAAAAAACAGGGAGACGAAATCAACCTGATTGCCTACCGCAGCGCTCGCGAAGCCGCTCGTGCTTTTCGCAGGTTGAACAGGATAAAGCAGGCGGATGAAGCCTATCGAATCGCCTATGAAGAGCTGCGAAAACAGCCCGCATCGAAAAAGAAACATCTTGACAAACTTCTCGATGAATGGGCGCTGCTGCATTACGAGGCGGAACAATACGATCAGGCAGATCGGATTTTTGAACTCTTGGTTAAAGAAACCCCCAAAAGTGACCGGGCCGATGATGCTCTGCTCTCTCTGGCGGAAAGTCAATACATTTCGGGGAAAATAGCGGAGGCCAGAAAATCGTTCGAACAACTGCTCAAGAACCCGCTGGCTGACGGGTACGTCAAACGAAGAGCGTTATATCAGCTGGTGATGATCAGTTCGGAACAGGATGACGGTAAAGCTCTGGAAAACTACGCACTGCAGTATTTAAGAACAGCCGATTCCCGGAATGTGGATATTTCGGAACAGGGGGAAGTGGAATCGCAATTAGTACAATTCTATCTCGATTCGAACCGGCTCGATCAGGCACATCAACATCTTGATCATTTGATGAAACAGGCGGAGGCGTTCCATGATAAAAAACAGCCGCCAGGCTGGCTGATGCGGAGCTACGTCCTTGCTGCCGAGATTGCCCGTAGAGAAAAAAAATATGAACAGGCCAGAAACCTGCTTGAACTTGTACAGAAACGCTACCCCAAGGCTGAGGAACTGTCTCAGTTGGAAGTGATCGTCGGTCGTACCTATATTGCACAGGCCCGTTTTGATGATGCCCTGAAAATGTTCAGGCGAGTTCTGGATCGGGCAGGGAGCAGGAAGAATCTCGCAGCTGCCCAAAGTCAGTTTTATATCGCGGAAACGGCATTGATGCAGAAAGATTATTCCCAAGCGGTCAAGGAATATATCCGTATGGCTGTGCTATTTCCGGGATATCCCGATTTACAATCGGCAGCGATGTATCAGGCTGGTCAATGCGATGAAGTTCTCAAAAATGTGGAACAGGCCATTAAAAGCTACAAAGAGTTGGTTCGTCTGTTTCCGAACAGTAAGTTTGCAGGCAAGGCAAAAGAACGTATCGACCAACTAGAATCCATTGATCCTGGCAAATAGATGGTTCGGTGAGGCAATCAGGGCAAGATGGGAGAAGTTGCCTCTGCGTATATTGTCAGGAAGAGGAAGTACAATTGAGTCAGCTGTCTCAAATGGCTATAACGGTTCCAGCGGAGCCAGCTTTTGGGAAGCATTTTATTCTGGATTATTGCACGCATCGCTCCAAGCCCCTTCTGGATGTTTGACGAATGACTCATCGATATTGTTTAGTTCTCGTGTTGGTTGTGACAGCTTCCTTGGGCATGTTTGTTTCCAGTCGGCTGATGGCTCAATCGGGAGATGCTCAGCCTGTTCCTGTGAAGCAGGCTGTTGATAGTCCGGTTTCGGAAGAAAATACCACCGGAGAAGTGGCGGAAACAGGATCTCGCAGGACTAAAAGAAGCGTGATTCCCACCACACCGACCGAAGCGATCGCGGCATTGAAATGGTGGGGAATCCCGTTTGGTATTGCAACATTTATCGCCATCTGGTTCAGTACCGAACGGCTTGTCGTTTTAAGGCGTGCCCGAGTGATTCCCAAGCCGTTTGTTGAACGTTTTTTGCATCACCTGCGGGAGGGAACGATTGACCCCGAGGAGGCCATTCAATTATGTGAAGACAACGGAAGCCCGGTAGCCCAGATTTTTGCTCACGGTGTTCGTAAATGGGGAAAGCCTTCGGTTGAGGTTGAGCAGGCGATCATTGATGGCGGTGAACGACAGGTGAGTGAACTGCGAAAACATTTACGCGTTGTCAACGGTGTGGCGACGGTCAGCCCGTTACTCGGTCTGCTGGGAACTGTTTGGGGGATGATTGAGGCATTCAATGGTATCGCCGGTTCACAGGCGATGGGCAAACCGGAGGAATTGGCAGCCGGGATCGCGTTGGCTCTGCTCACTACAGCCGCCGGTTTGGTGATTGCGATCCCCTCGCTGATTGTGTACATGTACCTTTCCGGGCGAGTCGATACACTCGTGATGGAGATGGATAAGCTCGCCCAGGAGGTGGTCTACTCTATCTCAGCTGAGGCCCTTCACGATCGCACTCGTGCTCAGGCTGGCAGCAAACAACGGGCTTGAGCCGCTTCCTCGCCAAGGGAACTGCGATAACCGTTTCCTGATAGGCGGAACGGCGGAACACCTGCCGGTATTCCGCCGATATTTTTTCGTCCGTCTCGCAAATCGGTCAGGCCGTTTCCGTAAACTGTTCAATCAGCGACTGCTCACCGATTCGGGCACAGAAATCGCCGAATGTCTCATTCGGTTCCCGCTGCTGCCTGTAAAAATTGAGGACCGGAGAAAGCCTGGGGACGATTTCGTCAAGAGGAACCTGATCCTGGAAAATGAAACCGAGACGGGTGCCTCGTGTGTTGCCACCCAGAAAGATCGTATATTTACCGACAGAACGGCCAACCAGACCGATATCCGGTGTGTATGGGCGGGCACATCCGTTCGGGCAGCCGGTCATGTGGACACTGATAACGTCTTTCTGAAGTCCCTGTTTTTCCAGTTCTGCATCGAAACGATCCATAAATTGCGGCATGACACGTTCCGATTCAGTCACGGAAAGACCACACATCGGCAGAGCAGGGCAGGAAATGGCAAATCGTCGGGAAGGAGAATAATCTTCCGCGGGACGGATGCCGTGTTCCTGCAGTATTTGTGAAATCTCGTTTTTATCGGAAGGATCGATATCACATAGAATCATCGATTGCAACGCGGTCAGGCGAACGGGCATTTTGAATTTTTCGAGTACCCTCCGCAGACCGGTTTTAATCCGCAGTTCTCCTTCATCCTTGATTCGTCCACTTTCAATTTGAATGCCGACAAACAGTTTGCCGTCACCCTGTTCCCGCCAGCCCATATAGTCGTCGACACCGGTGATTTCCGCTTCTCGGGCGTCCTCCAGAGGGGAACCGTAATACTCTTCCACCTTCTTGCGGAATTTTTCAATTCCCCAATTCGCGATCAGATATTTCAAGCGGGCAACTTTTCGATCTTCCCGGTTTCCATAGTCCCGCTGCACTTTGACAACCGCTTCTGCGACGGCACAAACTTCATCGTAGGGAACAAACGCCATCAATTTGCCGATAGCCGGGAACGTCTTTTTCGCCGATGGTGTTCGCCCCATCCCGCCGCCGACGTAAAGATTATAGCCCACAACCGATCCATCTTCGACAATTGCAAGCAGGCCCGTGTCCTGTGCCAAGATATCGACATGGTTGTCTTCCGGTAACGAAATTCCAAACTTGAACTTGCGAGGCAGGTAGGTCTTACCGTAAACCGGTTCTTCCACAGGTTGGAAATCGGTTATATTCTCCCGATTCCCTTCTTCGTCACTGACCCACAGTTCGAAATAGCTGGTCGATTTCGGTTTCAAATGGGCAGCCAGAGCGTCGGTTGTTGCCTGCATCTGCTCGAGAATCCGGTTATTCTTGTAAGGTGCCGGATTGCACATCACATTCCGGTTGACATCTCCACAGGCAGCGTAGGTATCGAGTTGTAATTGATTGATTTTGTGGATCGTTTCCCGCAGGTTTTTTTTCAACACCCCATGTAATTGGCTCGCCTGACGTGAAGTCAATCGGAGCGTCCCCTCTCCCAGAGTATCGCATAAGTCCAACTGTCCGAGAAACTGTTCCGCCGTCAATTTACCGCCGGGGGTACAAATCCTGATCATGCAACTGTATGCTTTGCCGAGCCGATTCCCCTGCTCATCTTTGAGATTCCGTTTTTCTCGATCATCCTGCTGATAAGTCCCGTGAAACTTCAGCAGTTGGGCTGCATCACCGCTAAAATTCGGTTCAGGGTTGGCTAGCTCCTCTGCGATTGTTCCTCTTAACTGCCGACTCTCGGCTTTAATTGTTTCCATTTTGCTGAGTTTGGGACTCTTTTTAACCACATCGTCTGTCATTGTGTACACTTCTTTCCTGGAGGTGATTAGGCGGGATGTCGTTGATTGTTGCCTCTCTTTATGCCTGACGTGTTGCAAGGTGTGGACACGCGATCATGTCCTCGCGGCTGAGCCTCGTTTCCGAACCTGTCAGGCTGGGAGTTGTCATTATGAGGATTGTGTAGTCTGTCCGGCAAAATCCTTCAAGGGCGAATTGAGGTTCTCTTGCTATTCGTGAGAAGATTACCCGCCAGTGAAGAAGTTGGCTTAGTGACTGTATGTGCATTTCGCGGCGATTGGAGAAATTGGACAAAGGCGAACAGGCAATTGAATACCCTTGCTGAATGCAGGGCCTGAATTACAAATAGCAGGCCAGTAATTCTGAATCCTGTGAACTGGCTGAACTGCATCTTCTGGGGATTGCTCATCAAATCCAGATTTATACAATAACATTGTGACGTCATATGGACTTACATCAATGAGTAGGCCCGAGGCATCTCTCTGAGTTTTGGCACCGAGTGCGGATACATCTGATAGGACACCTTTTTGAATCAACCATTGCGAGAAACTTTGAAGGTTGAGGCCAAACGGGCCGTGCTTGTGGGAATGGTCTCTCCTGGAGAGGGAACGAATCGCGCGATTGCTCTGGATGAGTTGGCCGGTTTGGCTGAAACGGCTGGCTGCACGATCGTGGGAAGTCTCATTCAGACGCGTGATAAACCTGATCCTGCCACCTATTTGGGAAAGGGGAAAATTGACGAACTGAAGCAGTTGATGTCGGCGACAAATGCCGAGTTGGCCATTTTTGATAACAACCTTTCCCCTTCGCAAGGCAGGAATATCGAACGCATCATCAAGGCGATTGTGGTTGATCGTAGTGAAGTCATACTTGATATTTTTGCTACCCATGCCAGGACTTACGAATCGAAGTTGCAGGTGGAATTGGCTCAGCTTCTCTACATGCGCCCACGGTTAAAAAGGATGTGGACACACCTGGAACGGATCGAAGGAGGGATTGGCAGTGGACGGGGGCCAGGTGAAAAGCAGCTTGAGCTTGACAAGCGGTTGCTCGATAAGCGGGTCTCCGAATTGAGGCGGAAACTTGCGACGGTTGAAAGAAGACGCGAGCGACTTGTCTCTGCCAGACACGATCGGTTTACCGTCTCGCTGGTCGGTTATACCAATGCCGGGAAAAGCACCTTGATGAAGGCACTGACCGGAGAAGATGTGTTGATTGCCGATCAACTTTTTGCCACGCTCGACACCAAGACCCGCACCTGGTCCATACCGAATGGCGGTCAAATTCTTCTGAGTGATACGGTTGGTTTTGTGCGTGATCTGCCGCACCACCTGGTTGCCTCATTCAAATCAACATTGGAAGAAGCGCTACAGGCTGATCTGTTGCTACACGTAGTTGATGCCGGAAGCCCCGAAGCAATTCAGCACATCGAGACTGTTGAAAAAGTATTGAACGAAATTGGAGCTGGAGAGAAACAGACATTACTCGTTCTCAATAAAATAGATCGTCTCCCCGATCTTTCTTCGAGCAGGCCAGAACCCGAGGAGCGGGATAATGGGAGTGTCGAGCCTGGTGAGACATCAGGGAGGGGATCTGATCTGGCACACAGTTCCGAACAGGCCGAAGAAAGAACCTGGTACGATATCCTGCGCAACAGATACCGGGAATCGGTCAGTGTCTCGGCCGTAACGGGAAAAGGAATAAAAGAGTTGCAGAGAGCCGTCATCGAACAGCTCAGCCAATCGTACCAATGGGTAGACATTACGGCTGATGTGGGCGATGGAAAATTATCTTCACTCCTTGCCCGTTCAGTTCAGGTTGAACGAACAACTTATGATGATGACAACCACGCCATTTATCGGTGCAGGCTTTCCCCCAACATGATTCGAAGACTGGAACAACAGTACGAGATTGCGGTATCTCCAGTCACTGAAAATTCTGCAATTCCACACTCTCAGATTTCCGTACAGAATTAGCAGACAGGCATGCAGATCGAGGTTGAACAACCCGCTCCCACGGCCTCAATCCAATTCACAAAATGAACGGGGCAAACTTCCGGACAGTTCGCCCCGTATTGCAAGTGTTTCAGGCCACCAACGGTGACAGACCGGATTTATTGCGTTCAAAAACGAGAATGCTCAACACGATTTCCAGTTACTATGAGAACGCAAAGGTGATTCTCTCTCCGGAAACAGTTCTCCTCAAGCGGTTGCACAGGAGGGAAAATGTGGCGGTCGCTGCCTCTTGTCACAACGACGTTGCCCGCTCGTTACCTGCTCAGCACATACCGTTTGGTTTTTGCGTCTTTTTTGATCTTTTTGGAATTATGGATCGCTTGATAGATCGTATTTCTGAAGTTTTGGCTAGTTGAACGGTGTCCGGTTTTCAAAATGGCGTCCGTTAGTTCATCCAGCGTCAATCCCTTTTTGTGCTTGGCCAGCACATGGCAGGCGGCTTCCAAATTGGTAAACTTGTTCTTGAAACGAGAACCGGAACTCTTTCCAGAAAGCTCTTCGATTTCAGCGTCGATCTTTTCGATTTCAGCAACCAGTTTCGCGCGACGCTTTTGTAATCGCGCAATCTGCGACTGTTTCTCTTTCAATAGTTGTTCTACGTCAGCAACAGATAGTTCGTCTAATTTTTTTTCAACCATATTGATGCACCTGCAATCTAATTAAAACATGGACGGAGCGTTCTTATTTATTCCATAACAATCGCCCACAGAATAGTATCAGGTGATAAAATTGCAAGAATACATGAATGATAAATTGACAGTCTTTCAAAAAAGTAGACAGACAAAAGTGGATGGGATGAAAGGAATATAGATGCTGCCAATGTGGCGATGTAGACAAAAGAATATCAACTTGTGTGGCTGGCTATCAGTTCTTTGATCGCTTGTACAACCAGGAGACTTGCCGGATCCTCATGGTATCCCTTATTGAATGTTTTGGAGGCTTGGTTTCGGGTTTTATGACTCTCCAGCCTGCGCTGTAATTCCAGGTTGGACCTGTTTTGGAATTCCCGGGAATCCTCTTGCACAATCGCTCCCTCATGATGCTTCAGATGTTCAATCGCATTCTTGACTTGGTGATTTCTGATCGAGTTGGCGATTGGTACGATCAGAGCGGGAAGATGGAGAAAACGCAGTTCAGACAGGGTTGTTCCGCCGGCCCGGCAAACAACAAGAGATGCCAATCGGTACAGGGCGGTTGCAGAACTGAAGTAGGGGCGAACATCTGCTTTGATCCCGGCTCTTTTGTACTGAGATCCTAACTGGACAGCGCCAGGTTCTTTTGGTGTCGGTTAGCGTGGTGGGGGTTTGGGGTAAACGGATTTGATGATTTCGGGATCTATTCCCAGTTCTGCCAGGCGTTTGCGTCTTGTTTTTCGGTGAGCTTTTGCTGCCTGAGCATTGCGATGAGCGTAATATTTCTGCCGGTTGGCTTCCTGTTCGTATCGCTGCTGCCGAGAACGGAGCGGCAAGCCGATCGAATCGATAAACACGTTGGTGG
>JALTOP010000416.1 GCA_027000105.1 Planctomycetaceae bacterium
CCGCGGAGTCATTTGATAGGCCGGTGCCGCTCGCTCGATACCGGGGTATGTCGAGAGGTCGTAAACCGGGTATATGCCAGCCAGACCGGCTACTTTTTCCGGGTGGCGAACGGCCCAACTTGAAACTCACAAGCCACCTCCGCTTCTTCCCAGCAAACATGGTTTCTTCGAGAAACCACGGCGGACCATTTCCCGGTAACATGCGTCCAAATATTTCTGCGAAGCCGGACTACCGTATGCTTCGCCAACATCAATTCCCGCTACTGCAACTCCCGCCTTGAGAAATTGTTCGTGCATCCACTTTTCATGAATATCGGGATAGGCGGGCAGCGTTGCCGCGTAAAATACCCAGGGGCGACCCGTTTTACGCGGAGTCGCAACCGGTTCAAAAATGAACATCGGCCTGCCCTGAAGCAAAAAAGCTTTACCGGGCAGGATCATTTTTTTAATTGGCTTGCCAGTCGTTCTTTCGTTGTCATCTCCGACGACAGATGAACTGAACAAGAAAATCAGAAGAGCAGACACAAACAGTTGCCGGGGCATTTTCATGGGAAAGTTTCTACAAATAGCCGGAATCGTGATTTCATGGAAAAACCACTGTTTATTTGGGACAGGTCTACAAAACTAACATCCGATTGTACTGCTGGCAACTGTACTCTATCCCACATTCTATTTCACGACTGGCTAGACCGTGCTGTTTATGCTACAAGTGTTGCACTTTCCAATTGATGTTGAACGTGATTCATTCTGTTTCGCTTGCGAAATGCCCAAAGCGTTAACTTCAATTGCCCTTTGCAACACAGGAGACATCTGTCAAAATTCCACATTATGGATAAAAGGTACTCCTTTTCATTTCATTTGGAAAAGTCCGTTGAACGATCAGCAATCTTCCGACTGGTTAAGCGGTTTGGCAAAGGGAGATCCCGATGCCCTTTCGCAATGCTTTCTGGAATGCAAACCGCGTCTGGCGAGAATTGCCAGTTTCCGACTTAACCCACGTCTGACAACCCGTATCGATATTGACGATATCTTGCAGGAAACATACCTGGCCGCGGCGAAGCGAATCGAGCACTGCGACTGCAGTTCCAAAGAGACCGCATTCGTCTGGTTAAGGTTGATTTTGCAGCAGACGCTGGTCGATATTCACCGCAAACACATTCAGACCGCCGGACGCGATATTCAACGGGAAGTACGGGCAGACCGTACCGATCCTGGCACTTCCGGTTGTATTGCCGGACATCTTGTGGCTCAGGTCAGTTCACCCAGTAAAGAGATCAAGCGTGTTGAGATGAGCGATCAACTGACACATGCCTTGAACCAAATGGAAGCCACCGATCGGGAAGTTCTCGCACTGAGACACTTTGAAGAACTTTCCAATACAGAAGTGGCGGAAGTTCTCAATATCACCATCAAGGCGGCCAGCATACGTTATGTCCGTGCCTTAAAAAAACTGAAAGCGATTATGGATTCGTTTTCCGAATGGACTTTCTCCGGTTAATATTGCACACTGATGTACTCTTTCGATTTCAATTGATGTCGCTTCCCTCAAATGCCAAGAGAATAGTTACCATGAAATTCCAATTGCCGTTTTCACTGATGCTGATTTGCCTGTTCGCAACATTTTTATACGCGGATGATTCATCCGTATTGCAAATCGGCAACCGACGGGAACTTTTTGTTGATGATTATTTGATCGACAGGATGGAAAATGTTGACCTCGCCCTGCATCAGCCTCGGGATGAAGGTATTGCCTTCAAGTTCGACAATCCGTGGGAAGGCCTGTTTGCGGGTTATTGCACGATCATTAAAGACGGTTCCAACTACACGGCCTATTATCGCGGCATGCCTTCCATCGGTCATACGAAGGATAATGAAGTAACCTGCATTGCCCAGAGCAAAGACGGGGTTCACTGGACGAAACCGGAACTCGGTATTTTTGAGGTTCGAGGCAGCAAGAAGAACAATGTCATCCTGGCTCGGCATCGTGCCTGTCATAACTTCTCCCCTTTTCTTGACATCAACCCTCAAGCCTCCAAGTCCGAGCGATTCAAAGCGTTGGGAGGAACCGGTCAGCCGGGATTGATTGCCTTTACTTCACCCGATGGTATTCACTGGAAGGAAATCCGGAAATCCCCTGTCATCACCAAAGGGGCCTTTGATTCACAGAATGTTTCTTTCTGGTCTGAAACGGAAGGTTGCTATGTCTGTTATTTTCGTGTGTTCAAAGATGGTATTCGGCGTATTTCTCGCTGTACCAGTAACGATTTCATCCACTGGAGTGAACCGGTGCTGATGGAATATCGACACCGGGGCGGCAAGGCTCCCATCGAACATCTTTACACAAGTCAGACACACCCCTATTTTCGTGCCCCGCATATTTATATTGCCACGGCTGCCCGGTTCATGCCCGGTCGGCAAGTCTTAACGGATGAGCAGGCCAAAGCGATCAATGTGAATCCCCGATACTTCAAGGACACCTCGGATGCGATCTTTATGTCGACCCGCGGTGGCAATGTCTATGAACGCACATTCTTGAGCAGCTTTATCAGACCGGGGATTGGCGCACACAACTGGGTTTCCCGCACAAATTATCCCGCCTTGAATGTTGTTCAAACCGGGCCAACGGAGATGTCGGTTTATGTCAACCAGGATTATGCGCAACCTAGTGCTCATTTGCGACGATATTCAATGAGACTCGACGGTTTCGCTTCTGTTCAGGCCCCCTACGCGGGAGGAGAATTGCTGACAAAACCATTGCAGTTTACCGGAAATCGTCTGAAGATTAATTTTTCGACTTCCGCAGCGGGGGGAATTCGCGTTGAAATACAGGATGCAGCCGGCAAACCGATTCCTGGCTTCACCCTGACCGATTCCCGCGAACAGATCGGCAACGAAATTGACCGGGTTGTCACATGGAAATCGGGAAGCGATCTTTCAAAACTGACCGGTAAACCTGTCCGATTACGATTTGTCATCAAAGATGCGGATCTGTTCGCGATCCAGTTTGATCAGTAACAATGGATAACTGCAACCATTAGAGCACTGAATACCACGGTCCAGACCTCCTTTCCAAAGAACGGAATAAAAA
>JALTOP010000417.1:0-4422 GCA_027000105.1 Planctomycetaceae bacterium
GAAACAGTTCAAGGCGTTTGTCACTCTTTTCCTGCTGATGCTGACCATCCTGAAAGGCGCCGGAATCGTGATGGCCGGGTTAATGACAAACGAGTTGGGAATTCTGGCAGTTGCTTCGATCCCGTTCGGCTTGATGGGAGGCTGGCTGGGTGACCGCATCACTCGGCATATCTCACCGGATCAATTCCGAAAAATCGCGTTATCACTGCTGATCTGCATGTCTGCGATCATGATCGTGCGAGGCAGCCCCGGACATTGACTCAACCGACCGACGTTGAAGTGAAGTGAAGTGATGTGATGTGATGTGCATTCAGCCGTTCTGCACCTGTTCGATTACCGCGCGGGGAACACCAATGTCGATGACATGAATTTCTCCTGCGCACACCGGCCCCTCGGCTTTCAACAGGCCCGGTTTTGATGCGACAAACGTGGCAGTCAGATCGGCTTCAACCGCTTCTCCCAGGATTTCACCGGTATCACAATGGAGTCCCGAAGGAATATCGACGGCCAACACTTTGGCCCCTGCTTTTCTCGCCGTATTGATTCGGGCGATCACGGAACGAACCGGTTCCCGCACTTCTCCTCTCAAGCCTGTCCCCAATAGCGCATCGACAATCCAGGATGATTCCTGCAACCAGTGACCGCCTTCCTTTTCTTCCGGTTTGTCCAGTTCTTCCAGCGAATTGATCGACAGGAAAGGGATACGCATTTTCTCCACGATTCGCCAGTTGATGGCCGCATCGCCGGATAATTGATCCGCGGAGGAACAGAGCAGAATCCGCACCCGAATGTTCCAATTGTGCAGAAAGCGGGCGATGACAAACCCGTCACCGGCATTATTTCCTTTCCCGGCTACAATTGTGACAGGCTGCTGTAGATGTTGTGGTTGCTGGGCGGTCAACCGTGCACTGAGCAGTTCTGCGCAACCTCGACCTGCATTTTCCATCAACACGACACCGGGAACCCCAAATTGTTCGATCGCGATGCGGTCAACTTTTCGAACCTGATCCTGCGTAAGAACAAGACGCATTTCAATCTGATTCCTCGATTACTTTTTGTGATTTCTCATTTCTTTGAGAATTTCCACACCCCGCTGCAGGGTACTCTGCTCGGCTGCATACGATAGCCGAAAGTGAGTATCCCGACTACTAAAAACGTTGCCGGGAATGATCAGCAGATTACGGGCGATTGCTTCGGCTACAAACTCTGTACCCGTTCCCCAGGGAGCCTTGGCAAACAGATAGAACGCGCCATCCGAACCGCGAATGTCATAATCCTCCAGTTCGGCAAGCATGAAATCACGTTTTTGCCGGTACTGTTCGACTTCGGCAGACATGTCCACATCACAGGCCTTCAAAGCGGCCCACTGAGCCGGATGAGGAGCGCAGACAAACGTGAACTGTTGCAGTTTCAGCATTTGCTGAATCAGGAACTGCGGGCCGTGGCAATAACCGACGCGATGCCCCGTCATCGAATGCGATTTGCTGAACCCGTCAATCACAATGGTCTGATCATTGAACCGGGCCGGACTGACAAACTCTTTCTTATAGCAGAACTGGTGATAGATTTCGTCGCTGATCAAGGCAATATCTTTTTCTGCCGCCAGATCGGCCAGGCCTTTGACTGCCTCGACTGAAGCCACCGTGCCGGTCGGATTGCTCGGACTGTTGAACAGGATCACCTTGGTGCGATCGGTCACTACAGAGCGAACTTTGTCCAAATCGATCTGGAAGTCGGGATACGTATCGACTTCAACAACCTTGCCCCCCGCGAGGGTTGTCAGATGCTTGTACATGACAAACCAGGGATCGAAGACAATCACTTCATCGCCGGGATTGACCAGCGTGCAAAGTGCCAGCATCAATGCTCCACTGGTTCCACTGCTGATAAAAACCTTGCGATCATCGTGATGATAACTGTCATCAATTTCTTTCTGGAGCCGTTCGAGAAGGGGTTTGATCCCCTGCGTCTGACTGTAAGCGTTGTAGCCCTGGTCGATCGCGTTCTTGAAGGCCGCCTTGATCGGTTCGGGTGTATCGAAGTGCGGTTGCCCGATACTGAGATTGACGGGATTGGTCATATTCGCCGCAAGATCGAAAACCTTGCGGATGCCGGAAGCATCGATCTGGTGCATCCGTTCTGAAATCCATCTTTGACTCATCGCTGATTCTGTTCTGTCTGACTCGATAGGTTCTGATGCATCTTCAACTCATGATTTTGGGGATGGGACATCAAATTGGTGCGACAACGGAGCACGGCCCACGAAAACACCCCCAATTAAGGCGTGAAAAAATTCAGGCGGCTCGACGGAAATTACTATCGACCTGGAATTGTTCTTTTTCACGGATAATCGAAGCGGCGTCGAACCGGTGCCCAAAATAGGTTCGTTGGGCCATCTGGTCCGAGAGAACTGTTTGCACGTCTCCTGTCACCAAAACCCGCCCCGCACAGATAATGGTTGTGCGATCCGTAATTGTCAATGTTTCACGTTCCCGGTGATCCGTCAAAAGAATCGAAATGCCACGATCTCTCAGGTCGTAAATAATGTCCTGGATATCATTGATGGTGGTGGGATCGATCCCGGTGAACGGTTCATCAAGAAGAATCAATTCCGGATCGCTGGCCAGACAACGGGCGATTTCAAGGCGTCGGCGTTCCCCCCCGGAGAGAGTTCCTGCGGTCTGCTTTCTCAAATCGGACAGACCGAACTGTCCGAGCAGTTCATCAACCCGTCGTTTGCGATCGCGTGAACTGATCGGCATGAACTCCAGAATGGCAATCAGATTCTGGGCCACACTCAGCTTCTTGAAGACCGATTCATCCTGTGGCAGATAACCCATTCCGTGCCGGGCACGTTTATACATCGGCCATTCGGTCACATCAACACCGTTCAGATAGACATGCCCCTCGGTCGGATCAACCAGTCCGCAAGTCATGCGAAAAGTGGATGTTTTTCCTGCTCCGTTCGGCCCGAGTAGTCCAACGATTTCCCCCCGCTCGATATCAAAACTGACACCATCGACAGCCCGCTTGCCTCCCGGATAATCCTTGACCAAATTCACACACTTCAATAACGCCACGGTAAGCCCTCCTTGACATTTTCCTTTCTCCATCACCACGAAGCCATTTTAGCTGTAAAAGCAACTTTCATGATAGGGCAGATTTGAAACCATTGGCGAAATCGGCATGGGGAAGATATGGTACACTGTCATAGCCCCCGCAATACCTTCCGGCGGGGTGTTGAACGGATCAAAGTCCATCAATTCCTCGACAGGTCGACCAAGTGGAATATCTTTTTGTTCATTTGACGGGATTATTGGGAGTTTTCAGCCTCCTTTATCTCCCCTTCTTCCTCTGGATGCTGATCGATTGCGTACGAAACGAACCGGATCGGGGCATCTGGATTTTCATTATCGTTTTTTTACAGGGTCTGGGGAGTTTCGCCTACTTTTTCCTGCGTTTTCTGCCCCGTGGTAACGATACTTTTCTCAAAAAATTGATGGCCCGTTTTCAGACCAGAGAATTGAACCGACTCCGAATAGAAGCAAAACAGATTGGAAACCCGTACCATTGGCTGCAGTATGGAGAAAAACTGCGGGAACTCCGGCAATACCCCCAAGCGGAACAGGCTTACCGAACGGCTCTGAAAAAGGATTCGGAAAACAGACAGGCATTGTGGGGATTGGCAATTTGTCTGGAAAGGCAAAAAAAATTCGAGGACGCCTTTCAGGCCATCACGCAAGTCTACCAACAGGATCCGGCCTACAAATTTGGAGATGTTTCACTGGCCCGCGCCCGTTTGTTAATCACTCTGGACAGATGGAACGAAGCCCGCGATCACCTGGAAGCCCATGTCCAGCGGTGGCGACAACCGGAAGGTTTATATCTGCTGGCACGCTGCCAACTCCACCAGCAAGATACTGAAGAAGCGAAACAGACACTCGAAATGCTCCTGATGGATATCGAGGCGAGTCCTTCCGCCATCGCTCGCAAACAGAAAAAATGGAAACGCAAGGCGAAAAAACTGTTGCGTTCAATTTGAAACACGTTCCCTATTCTTTCCTGCGAACGTGCAGCATGACCGGTTGAGAGGCTGCCCCTCCCGCAGCGGTTGTTCTCAAATGGAATAATCGGGATTGCGGTTCCGTCACCGGATCGCAGGTGACGAAGAATTCCCGTTCGCTACTCTGCTGCGTGATCAACAAACCGTTCAGACCGATGTTGTCGATGTATGTCCCGAACGGCAGGTTTCGTCCGGAATCTTCACGACCGAACGGGATGGGCCCCTTGAACCCGTTCCGTTCTGCGACAACTTTCAACCGAACCGTTTCACCCGGATGAATGACAAATTCCAACAGTTCGGCATCAGGAGATGAAACCGGTTGCAATCCTGTCGGGGCGGGAACAATGCGCACCGTCAGT
>JALTOP010000417.1:4432-11673 GCA_027000105.1 Planctomycetaceae bacterium
GTAAACAGTATTTGAGAGGCGAGTTTCTTATCTATTTCGATCCCGGTATCAATCGAAATGACTCCCTGTGCCTCAATCTGATCTTCTTCGATAATAATAGGTGAGGAAATCTGGACGCCCTCGGGAACGCGGACGCAATCAAACCGAACCGGACCACGAAAGCCGTCGACACGAGTGATTCCTACCTGAAAATCCTGCCGCGAACCGGGAGAAACGGTAAGTGTTTCGTTCAAAATCCGTGGTGAGAAATCCCGTTTGGGAACGCGGACTTCAAGTTTGTATGTAAAGTTTTCCCCCTCATAGCCACGAATATCACTCACTTTCACCAGGAATTCCCCCGTTTCAGGAGCAGTGAAAAACAGCCGCGAATCTTTTCCTGCATCCCGGTAGGAAGCATCATCATTTTCATAATAAATTGGAAACACGGGTAAGCCGTTCGGTACAATCTCCTCTCCCGGCGGAATGGGTTGCACAATATAACAGGGCTCTCCCAGGGCATGCGACAGGGGCGTGGTGTCGAAATACCCCCAGCGTTTTCCCTTGTACGGGAAGACGTTGAACCCGGAATCTGCACCGCGTGGCAAGTGATAAAAACGGGTCACCTCTCCATTGGCGTACAGATACTCCTTCAGTTTCATCTCTGTCCAGTTGAAGATCCGAAAATCGCTTGGTTGATTGGAATCTTTCCCCCGGAAGGTGAAATACGATTCTCGCACCGCCTGCAAGTTGATCCGTTTCAGCTTTTCGCCGTTACCGGTAAGAATTTCAAGATGCGAATCGGGAGGCGATTTATCACGATCGGCACGAATCTCAACCACCCATTCTGCCCCTTGATTGGCAGAAAAGCGATACAGATCGAAATCGGCTCTGCCGTTCGGCTTTCCCTGAATGGTTCCTGTAATTTTTACCGGAAGATCAATCCGCTGTGCCTGTTTGGGTGTCTGGTTCGGTTCCTGTTCCTTGATTGATTTCTCTGCCGTTTTCACCTGCGGAAGATGGGAAGACAGATTTGCCCTGTGTGATTCGGCTTTCAGCAATTCCTCTTTTTCCGGAAGCCCGTACGAAGAGAGCGACCCGTCGAGACGGGCCACGAAGAAACTATTTCCCTCGGGTGAAAAGGCAACGGACGATATCAGATCCCGATCTTTTTCATCCCACAGGTAAACTTCGCGAAAATCGTTCGCATCCCACAATTTGATGACTCCATTTTCTGCAAAAGTGAGCAGATAACTCCCTTGAGGATGCCAGAGTAAATGGGAGACCCTCGCTTCATGGGCAAACAGGGCGAACACCTGAGGATTGATTTCCGGTTCCTGCCGGGAAACATGTTTCCAAATTCGCAGCTTTTTATCCGCCCCAACAGCCGCGACCCACCTGTTATCCGGGCTGAAGGTGCAAGCGTATTCTTCATTAAGCGGTTGAGGCAGGGTATCGAGCCGCATTCCATCCCGGAGACGCCATAGTTTACAGGTATCGTCTGCACTGGCACTGACCAGCGAGCGGCCATCCGGACTGAACGCGATATCGTAGACAGCCCCATTATGTCCAGAAAGAGTTCTTACCTGCTGACCTGTTCCTGTTTTCCAAATGATGATTGATCGATCGTAACTGCACGTAGCCAGCAAATCTCCCCGGGGAGAAAATTCGATATCGTATATCAGATCGA
Source organism: Planctomycetaceae bacterium (assembly GCA_027000105.1). Classification (GTDB taxonomy): domain Bacteria; phylum Planctomycetota; class Planctomycetia; order Planctomycetales; family Planctomycetaceae; genus Rubinisphaera. Next base: position 6,099 of record JALTOP010000417.1, read on the forward strand.
GATGGCCGGAAAACTTTCGCTCTGTTTTTCCACTGCGCAAATTGAAAATTGATATCCATCCCCCACGACTGCTGACTCCCGATGCGATCGCAAGACGTTTCCCGTCCAGCGAGAAGCTGAGGCCATTTACCTTGCCCGGCAAATCACCGATACGGAACAGAGTTCGATCAAAATTGAGAGCCGCAACACCGGCGGCAGATTTTATTTCCGGTTTGAAGATCAGCACTTCCCTGAATCGTCCAATTGCAACCAGTCCATCTGGCGAGCAATCGATTGCAGTGATCTGCTTATGAGCAAGATAAGGAGATATTTTCGGAACATTCAACGACAGACGATCGGGCTGCTTCCCTTTCGGACCGATTGCTCCCTGCTTGACCCATTTCTGCAACAACTCGATTTCCTGCCTGTTCGGTCGCGGTTCGTCTTCAGGAGGCATCGGGGTTTCCGCATCTTTCTCAAGAACCCTCAGCAGTAGACTCCCCGCGACATCACCAGGCAAAACAACCGGCTTGCCCTCAATACCGGCCTGTAATGCCTGATAGGTTTCCGTTGAAAAATCTCCCTCCCGGTCCGAATCATTATGACAACCGGAACAATACTTGCTCAGAATCGGTTGCACTTTTATTTGATAGTCAATCGCTGGCTCATTCGCGTACAGCTTTGGTAGTAAAACCAGCTGTATCAAAACAAACGACAGGGATAAAAACCTGTCAGGGAAAATACGCTTATATTCCATTTTGAACTGCGCCCCGCTTCAAAAGGAAAACATCATCAAGAAAACTGTTCTTCAACAATGTTGTTTCCACGACACAATCGTTACACAATAATTATGCAAAAAAAATGGGCGTGACAACACAGTAGCAGGAACATTTCCCCCTCTTTGTTGCGAAAACAGATTTATTGGAAAAACAGAAGGCAGACATTGGAAAATTCCATTTTTTATGGGACAATCGGATACAGATCGTTTCCGGTGCACGAAGGCTGTTTGTTATCGATTTCGACTCTCTCGATCTTAACGGTTTACCTCAATAGCCAGTCCTCCTATAAGGAATGGCGTTTTTTCAAGCTTCCAAAGAAACAACATTCAAGAGAAGCCCCTCAATAGCGACACTGGATCGTACTCTGTCGTGTGGACAAACCGTTTCCCACTTACCTTTTTACGGTTCCGCACACACAAGACAGCCTACGGGGGCGACTCGATAGCATTTTGATGATCGGACTGGAGTGCTTCATGCAGATGCCCAATTTGATTCGAGTGATCTTCCTTTCTTCAATAGCCGGTTTCGGCCTGTTGCTGCCCGCTTTCGCCGAATCTCCGAGAATCCTGGACGGGAAACTTCACCACTTGCGGATGGAAGGGGCGCGCGAATGGGACGATTTCCCGGAAGTCGCGGAATCGGAATCACTTCTCATCCATTTCGACGCCACAGAAAACGATGAGCCGGCAACGCTCCAGCTTCGCCAACAGGATGTCAAACAGAAATGGGCGATCATCTTGAATGGAAGCAGGCTGGGGACGCTTTCAACAGACGCCAATGACACAGTCCTCTATTACGATATCCCTACCAAAGGTTTACGTCAGGGAAAGAATGAACTGAAAATCGAACAGGTGATCACAAAACGTTCGCAGCCGGACGACATTCGCATCGGACAGATCATTTTGCACCGGCAACCACGGGAAAAAGTGCTTGGCGAATCCACCCTTGAAATTGACGTGATCGATACTTCAAACGCTCACCCGATCCCGTGCCGTCTCACGATTGTTCGTCCCGATGGCGCGCTCCCTTCATTGGGAACGGTGTCAAACTCTCATCTGGCGATAAGGCCAGGGGTTGTGTACACATCGACGGGAAGGGCGAAAATCTCTCTCCCGGCCGGGAACTACAACGTCTTCGCGGGGCGCGGGTTCGAGTATTCGATCGATCAGGCTTCCATTACGTTGCAAAAAGGGGAAAACGTACGTACCGAGTTGAAGATCACTCGGGAAGTCCCCACGCAGGGCTATGTGGCGTGTGACACTCACGTCCATACATTCACCTACTCCAGACACGGCGATTGCTCCATTGAAGAGCGTATGTTGACACTCGCCGGCGAGGGAATCGAATTCCCGATCGCAACCGATCACAATCAACATATCGATTATATTCCCTCTGCCAGACAGGCCCATGTTCTGCCGTATTTTACGCCTGTGATCGGTAATGAAGTCACAACAAAGCTGGGGCATTTCAATATATTCCCGATTGCAAAAGGAGCACCGATTCCCAATTACAATACAGACAGTTGGGCAGAAACCTTTCGGGAAATCAACAAGGTTCCGGACGTGAAGATTATCATTCTGAATCACGCTCGGGACATTCATGCGGGCACGCGACCGTTCGGGCCAAAATTGTATAACGAGGCCGTTGGTGTCAACCTCGAAGGTTGGAAACTGGAAGCCAACGCCATGGAAATCATCAATTCGGGAGCGACCCAGACCGATCCCCTGCAATTGACACGGGACTGGATGACGCAACTGAATCGCGGGAATTATTTGACCCCCGTCGGATGCAGCGATTCGCACGATGTCAACCGCTATATCGTCGGACAGGGACGTACCTACATACGCTGTAACGACACGAACCCGGGCAAAATCAACCGCGAAACAGCCATCCTGAATTTTCTGCAGGGCCGGGTGCTTGTCAGCTACGGGTTGATAGCCGAAATGAAAATCAATGAGACCTGGCAATCAGGCGATCTGGTTCCGGTTTCAGAAAACGCATCGCATGTTACCCTAAACCTTCGTGTTCTCGGGCCATCCTGGATCAGGGCGGATCGAATTCAACTTTATGCAAACGGGCAACTGGTTCGTGAGGAAACAATCGGGCAGCGGCCTCCAGAGGAGGAGGGTGTCATCTGGACCGGTAAATGGAAATACAATATTCCCAGCCATGATGTCCATTTGGTCGCCGTGGCGACCGGGCCGGGCATAAAAGAACCGTTCTGGAAAACTGCAAGGCCGTATCAACCGACCTCTCCACATTTTGAGTCCCGACTGATTGGTTGCAGTGGCGCAATCTGGATTGATGGCGACCACGATCGACAAAAAACAAGTGCGTCCGGCTACGCTCAAAAAGTATTCGAGAAATGCAAAGAGAACATCAACTCAATCATGGTTGAGCTGAAAAATGATGACGCCGACGCTGCTATTGCCGCCCAGGTGGCCTATTTGTACCAGCAATCAGGAAATTCCCTTCTCTCGGAAGAATGCGTTGCCGCCCTGAAGAACGCATCGCCTGCAACACAAAAAGGCTTCAGAAATTACTTCGAAGCCTGGCGAAAAACTCTCCTGGCCCGCAAGAGCCAATAAGGCCGGCGTTAATCACCGAACAGTGATTTCGATGCCCCAAACACCGTTGAATTGTCCCCTTGCACCGAAACACGCCGTTAGCGCACATCGCAAAGCCATGCAGGGAGGGAACTTCAAGCAAAAGGTCAACCATTTCACGACGATAGATTCGCGTGAAAAAATCCTCGACAACGGAAACGCGAGATGGAAAACGCCGATACCTATCTGTTCTTTTTGCGACGTTTCTCAATCAATCGCTGGAGCAGACCGTCGATCGCGGCAGGAGCGAGTTGCTGGGGAATCTCCTTCACTTTACTGGCATCGATCTGTGGCTTCTGCAGTGTTCCCCGGAGATGAATGACGATATCCTGCTGTTTCAACATTCCCAGCAGTGGTTTGTCGCCCCCTTTGACAAAATCGAGCGGAATCGTGATGCGATCATCGAGTGTTTGATCCAACCCAACCGAACCACTGGAAATAACCTTGACCTGACCGGATTGAAACAGAAGTTGATCATGGTAGATTCGTTGCTGTTTTAACGCAAAGTGAACGTCCTGTTGGGGTAGTTCAACCCATTTACCGCCCGGTTTCAGAAACTGGGGCGATCGGCGGGACGGATTAAGCATCGAACGGATTCCCAACACAGGAGCTGTCGCTTTGAGAATGGCGGGCCCCGGGCCGAGTTTGCAGGTGTGAATGTTGAGGCTCCCCTGCAGTTTTTGAGGCAACCCGGTTGAAAGATCGAAAACAGCGCCTTCTGTTGCCAGCGAAAATTCACCCTGCAAATCGGTCGCATTGGCGAAAACAGGAGAAACGTACTGCAGCCAGTTTCTGGTCATCGCCTCACTGAATTCCACGTTCTTCAACACGGTTCCCTGTTCCACTTTCAATAACCGTTTCCCATCTCTTAAATCGACCACCGATTTTGCCAGAAACCGGCCGCGTTGACCAACAGGAACCTTGACCGGAACGATACGCAATTGCTCCTGCTCGTACCTTGTCCAGAGTTCCCCCCGTTGTGAAACCACGCCATATGATTCGATACTATCCCAACTCCATTTTGAAACCGCTGAGAGAGGAAGCCGCGATGCTTCTTCCGAGGGCTGTTCCGATTGTCGCTTTTCGGCAGCCTGTCCGTCGGTATCGGTTTTCTGTTTCACTACTGCAACCCCACGGATGGCGAATTCGCTGGGAGTCAGGCGTTCGATTTTCACTTTTTGCTGCAACTGCGGCACCGCGAGCGAGACCAAAGGCGTGACATCTCCTGCCCCCGTCCCTTTCAGATCGTATAAAGGGTTCGTGGCGTACTGTTGGACTGTCCCTTCTATCTCAAGCTGAAACAGTCTGCTGTCCAACTTGCACTGCTCCAATGACAGTTCCTGTTTGATTCCATCGATGACACCTCTGGATTGAAGCTGCACCGTTCCCAATTCAACCGGTTTTGGGGGAGGATTCTTTTTCGGCCCGGTTCGCTGAAAGGGATCATCCTGCTGTTCCTCCGAAACCCGTTCTGCTGGGGCGATGAGGCACTGTTCAAGCTTCAGTCCCAGATCGAATTTCCCGGGAATATTCGGCAGTGTATTGTCGATGGAAAAACTGCCCGTCATTTTCTCCGAGCGGAGCTGATGGTCTGAAAGCAGTTTTGTCGACTGCAAACTGGTTTTATGGGCGATGATTTCTCCATTCAATTCGAGTTTGAGCCCCGTTTTCAGGGTGCCGGTCCATTTGCTGTTGAAGTTGGCGTCTGCCGATTCGGCTGCAATATGAAGATCGGGAAACATCTGTTTGAGCCACGGCTGAATCAGTTCCAATGGGGTCTTTTCAAGCTTTCCTTCAACCTCCCCTGCGACAGCCTTGTTATCCTGCAACGCCAATTGGAAATCGGCCATCACTTTTCCTGCGGGGAGTTCCGATTCCGTATCAAGAATCAGCTTCGTTTCGCCATGCAGATTCCCTTTGACAAGCCGTGGGGATTTTTCGAGTATCATCTCGATGTTGCGGGATTCAACCGTCCGTTTGGAAACCAGATCCTTAACGGTCACTCGTCCGTCAATCACCTTGATCCGCATCGGCTCCGCATTGTGTTGAAAATCGGGCCAGGTAAATTCCTGATCCGCTTTCCGTTGTGAAAACAGTCGCTGCCAATTGGAGCTGTATCTGTCAACAACAAGATTGATTTCCGGCCTGGTAACCTCCAACACCAGCGGTTTGTCATCGGGCCAAAACATGCGCCAAAGCGGTGTGGAAGTT
>JALTOP010000418.1 GCA_027000105.1 Planctomycetaceae bacterium
CAAGACGGCTTCGGTATTTGAAAAGTGTTCGTGCTTCGATCCCTCGGCTTGCTTCTGATGTGATCCGAGTTCGACTGTTTCGGCGGAGACACGATCACGAACAAGCGACACTGCCTGGTTGAATTGCTGGAAGGCGACCAGTTCAGCAGCGGGGGAATCGCCTGCCGTGTTGATCTTCTGCTGAATCTGTTTTTCCTTTTGGGGAGTTGTTTCTTCGCCGGGAATCAGTTCGTTGGCCCAGTTCGCGGAAGCGGCTTCGAGTTCCCGGACTGCTTTATCCATCGCCTGCTGATCATTTTCGGCAATGTGACCGGGGATGATATCGTGATCGAACTTCCCTTTGTATTCGATCGACTTGATTCCCAGAAACAGTCCCGCGAGCAATAGCGTTCCCAGAATATAGAGTTGCGCCCGACCAATATTCGCTTTGGTCATTGCATCGTGGGCCATCACAACAAGATAGCTGGAACAGATCAGCACAAAGGTATTCACTGCCCCTGCCACAATGTTGATGTGGGTAAGTTCATGATCGGTCGGCCAACCGGGTGACCCGAAGCGGTACACAATGTAGGAGCCGATCAGCCCTGTGAAAAACATGATTTCCGTTCCTAGGAACAGCCACATGGCCAGTTTTGAATTGGGGATGGGCAGGCCCATTTTCAGTGGAGCCGATTCTCTCACGGCAGCAGGTTGCACAGCGGTTTCGGACATCTTCCCGTCTTTTTCTGTCTTTTTGTTCGTCTTGCTATTCTGGTTGCTCTTCCAACCAGTCCATTCGGTAAACTGCAGGTAAACCGCTTGACTGCTTGGAACCACATGGCTGCTTACAAGAGGTCGATTTACACGTAATCGGGTGGGGTGCCACGTCATCAACTACTACAAGATCGGATCTCACAAATGCAACCAACCGAGTGTGAGTGTATCAAAAAAAAGAGGTCGATTCGATGCTCAAAACTCAATCTTTATCCTGTTGGGGAGCTTTTAGGTATCGTGGCGTGTAGATTCCAAGTTTAGCTGTCCAATAATTGAAGACCGCCAGGAGCGTTTGCAGGCCATATTTGATGCTTCTGGACAGATTGATACTGGAAGCTTCATCAAAATAGCGGACAGGCACCGGGATATCGCCCAGTCTGAAGCCGAAATGAACCACCTGAACGAGAAATTGGGAATCGAAAACGAAATCTTCGGAGTTCCGTTCGTAGGGGATTGTTTCCAGTACCTCGCGACTGTAGGCTCTGAATCCGCTATGAAAATCGCCCAGGTTTTGCCCCATGCCGATATTTTCGAAGGTTGTCAGGATCCGGTTAGCGATATATTTGTATCGGGGCATCCCGCCGGCCAGTGCTTCGGCTCGGCTGCGGATGCGGGAACCGAGTACGCAATCGCAAATACCGAGGTGGATAATCTGGGCTGCCAGCGGAATAACGCGGGAATCGTATTGGTAATCGGGATGAATCATCACCACCACATCGACCTCTCGCGACATCGCCTCTGCATAGCAGGTTTTCTGGTTACCGCCGTACCCGCGGTTCTGTTTGTGCTCGATAACGGTCAAGCCGAGTGAACGGGCCAGTTCCACCGTGTTGTCGGTACTGCAGTCATCAACAAGAATTACTTCCTGAACCGTTCCCTCGGGAATATCAGCAAGCGTCTTCTCCAGCGTCGCGGCTGCATTGTAAGCAGGCATCACCGCGATAATGCGTGGTGATGTCGATGAATCGTGTTGCAGTGAGGCCTGTTCATCCATAATATGCGAGTGCCTGTTGGGGGAAAAGAAACTGAGGTGAGCGTCGATTGTTAAATACAGGCGGGAATCTGTCAATTGAACGTCCCTGGGTGTAAAAAATCGCTTCCGACGATCGCTGCGAAGTGAATCACCGATTCCATTGCCGATTCTTTCCTGACTGATGCATGTGCTGATCCCCGAGAACTGCTCCCTGGTAGCAGCCGCCCGCATCCCAAAATCTGTCACCTCTTGAAACCTGTCACACTGGATGAACAATGCAAATATGGGTTGATGCCGATGCCTGTCCCGGCGAAATCAGGGAGTTGCTGTTTCGGGCAGCCAGGCGGACAAAAACGAAGGTGACTTTCGTCGCCAACCAGCCGGTACGTGTTCCCGTCAGCGATTATATCGGGAGCGTGCTTGTTGGAGCCGGGGCAAATGTGGCCGATCAGAAAATTGTCGAACTGCTTGAACCGGGCGACCTTGTCATCACAGCGGATATTCCTTTGGCCGCCGATGTCGTCGCCAACGGCGGTGAAGGGCTCAGTCCACGAGGCGAACTGTTTACTGAATCGAACATTGGTGAACGGTTGGCAATGCGGAATCTGCTGGACGAACTGCGAGGCAGCGGTGAGATGTCAGGGGGCCCCTCCAGCTTCGGTGATAAAGATCGCCAAAAATTCGCCAACCAGCTCGATCGCTGGCTCACCATGGCAAAAAAGTAGACATCTACCTGCATAAAAGATACAATGGCAACGAGGGTGGCGCGAACCATCGCCTCTTCATTGCGTCTTTCCATTGTGTCGTTTGATGAACGCATGGGGCTGTGGTGTTTATGCTGGCATCTTTTTTAACCTTCTTTTATTGAGCACGGCTATTTTATCGTTGTCGTCTATTCTGTATCGTGTTTTCGTGTTGAGAGGTTTCCTTGAGGATAAGGGAAACTTGTTGAACAAAGGGAAGGTCAAGCCAATCGGCGATGGCACCCCGTTCGAACCGGGACGAGCTTAACAGCCTTGAGGGTTCGACTCCCTCACCTTCCGCTTGTAAAAACGATGCCGCGGTGTCGCCAGCAATGCCGGTAGCAGCATTGCTGGTGGAGACGACGTTGGTGGGTTCAGTGCCGATTGTGGAGCAGATTCGCATTTGGCGCGGTTGCCTGAACTGGCAAGGGCGTCTGAGTCACCGGAGGGTACGCTGATTCATCGACTCTCCTGCAGTGTGCAACTGGTCGTTGGTGCCTGTTTCTGTCGGAGCAGATAGCGATACGCGAAAAAAGCGGTTGCAGAGGCGAGAAGCAATTCACCAGCGAACATAACAAACAGAACCCAGGTGTCGGTGTTTTGTTTGTTGTGGCCC
>JALTOP010000419.1 GCA_027000105.1 Planctomycetaceae bacterium
CTCTGAAGTCCTTCTCTTCACCGACTGGAATAATCGACAGAAACGGAATAATTTTCCCAGTCACCGAAGCCTAAGGTGTTTCCCAACATTTGTCCCCGAGTTTACTGCGAAAATACTCCTCTCTTGCCGATTCTACCCAAAAGGTGTAGCCCGAATTGTTGCCGTAAGGTTCTGAATCTACCTGGTGCAGAAAAAATTGACGCGGGAAATTAACCCGGAAAATGATGGAACAGAAGTGAAAGCGTGTGAAACGATGTTTTCCAACTTTGAATATGAAATTGCAATTCTGGGAAACGAGCCTGTTGCCCTGCAATTTGCATCACTTGCCTGTTCCCGCTTTACGCGTGTCGTCCTCATTGAAGAAGCCGAATTTGTTTCAGACGACTCTGTTGCCGGGTTGACCCGCCTGGTCGGAAAAGCACGATTCGAATCGGATCACCAACTCGTTTGCGAAACGGAACAAGGAGCCATTTCTCTGAGCGCCCAATACATCGTGATTGCAACCGGTTCCCACCCTGTTCCCCCTCGCTGGATGATCGAGCATCCGCAGGTTGCCTTTGCAGAACATGAAGATTCCCTGAAACCGTATGAGAGTCTTGCATTCGCCGACAAGGATTCGGTCAAACTGGTCTCGGGAAAAGACAGAATGGTCGAAGAAGTTATCCCCTCGAGCATTATCGGGTTGGGTGAGGAACTGGACCAAATCCGTATCTTTCTCGCCTGCGGACAGTCATTTCTTGTCGATGCTGTTCTTGCGGTGCATGTCGAACGACGCGGTGCGACATCTTCACTGAACCTGGCTGCAGTCGGTCTGTTCGCCGATGATCGAGGCTGCCTGTGGTGCAACGAAGACTACGAGACCTGGGCTTCAGGTATTTTTGCGATCGGGAGCGTTGTTGGATATCCGTCTGCAAAATGCACCGCCGAAAAGCAGATTAAGCATGTCATGAATTCAATCCTGGAATCCCGGACTGAACCAATCTGTCTCGCCGACATTTGAAATTTGAAATAATCAAAACAGCAACAGCTTGTAGGCCATTCCGATTCCGGACGTCACCATTCTCGCCAACCACGCAACAATTCTCGCCAACCAGACTGATCGGGCGTTGAAAGAAGGCAATCGGACAAAAAGCAATCGTAAAGAAAGCATCGACGGAGGCTACGGTTGACGTTATTGTCTTCAAGCTGCTTCGTAGCGCACTTCCCCACCGACCAGAACCGTCTGTACTTTTCCCGAGAGCTTCATCCCGGCGAACGGGGTTCTTTTTCCCTTGCTCAGGAACTGATCCGGGTTGATGGTCACCTCGCGTTCGATATCGATGATTGTGACATCTGCGATTGCTCCCTCAGTAAGGGTTCCAGCCTCGATTCCGAGAATTTTCGCCGGGTTGATCGTCAGTTTTTCGATCAATGCGAGCCAATCAAGAACGCCCGTCTGGATGAGTCGACTGATACAGGCCGGGAGCACTGTTTCCAGTCCCACAACCCCGAAAGGTGTCTGGTCGAGTTCGCAGATGACTTTTTCTTCCGCAAAAGGTTGATGATCGCTACAGATAACATCAATCGTTCCGTCCTGCAATCCGGCCAATAAGGCATCGATATCGGACTCTGTTCGAAACGGCGGAAAAACCTTATATTTCGAATCGAACGATTTCATCGACTCATCTGTGAAAAAAAGATGATGCGGTGTCACGTCGGCCGTCACACTGACGCCTCGCGACCTGGCCTGTCTGATCTGCTCGACTCCCTGTCTGGTTGTCATCCCCATCAAATGAATTCGACCACTAGTCATTTCCGCCAAGGTAATGTCCCGATGGATCATGATCGTTTCAGCCGCACTCGGCATCGCCGGAATGCCAAGCAGCGTTGAATAGTAACCTTCGTGCATCATCCCGCCCGCGATCAGCTCGGGAACCTGCGGAGAGTGGAACAACGGTCGATCCATCATTCTGCTGTATTCGAATGCCCGTCTCATGACTTCCGAATTGGCCAGTGGCCGTTTGGCATCACAAAACGCGGCTGCTCCCCCTTCAACCAATTGGCCAATTTCCGCCAGTTCTTCTCCCTGCAGTTGCTTCGTGATCGCTCCAATCGGCACGACTCGACAATGCCTGGCCCGTTCGGCCTGCAGGATAACAAACTCGGCTGCTGCCCGGTTATCAACGGGAGGATCGGTATCAGGCATGCAGGCGATTGTCGTGAATCCCCCAGCCAGAGCAGCGGCTGTCCCACTGAAAATGGTTTCGTCCTCTTTGTGCCCCGGTTCACGCAAGCTGACCCGCATATCAATCAGCCCCGGCACAACAATTTTCCCGGTCGCATCAATCACGCGATCTGCATCGGTTCGCGACGAATCGACATCAACGATCACGCCATTTTCAATCAGCAGCGAAGCCACTTCATCGCGACGACTGACGGGATCGACAATCCGCCCCTGTTTGATAAGAAGACTTGACATAATGTATTCAACTTTGATTGGCAAAGGACAGCGCAACCCGGGCAGAATTTTCAAATCCGTCCGTCACGCTTCCAGCAGTAATCATCTTTCTGTGGGCTGCGAATCCGGAATAATCCGGGCAGCGCTGTTTCAATTTCCCCGGTTGGTGAACCTCACTGCTTCTCCCCCAACTCCAACTGCCTGCGGTACAACAAATACAGGCTCGCCATTCTAACCGCCAGTCCATTGCTGACCTGTTCGAGTATTACGGAGTGTTCCCCGTCGGCGACATCCGGAGTCAACTCCACGCCGCGATTGATCGGCCCCGGTGCCAGAATAACGATATTTTTCCTCGCCTGTTCGAGACGTTGCCCATTCATTCCAAACAGATGGGCATATTCATCAATCGAAGGAAAAAAAGCCCCGCGTTGACGTTCAAATTGAATCCGTAACAGATTGATACAATCTATGCGGGGAATGATGTCATCCAGATCGTGGGATACTTCCACTCCCAATTTTTCTATTTCGGGCGGAATGAGCGTGGCGGGACCGCAGACGATCACATGAGCTCCCAATTTTTTCAATCCCCAAATGTTCGACCTGGCCACTCGGGAATGGCGGATATCACCAA
>JALTOP010000420.1:0-9340 GCA_027000105.1 Planctomycetaceae bacterium
TGGTACGACTTCCCGAAGGTCCAAGGTTCAAATCGTTCATCGCAACAAGAATTCGGCGTTGAGACGGCTTTAATCCATCGCGCACATCGGGCAGTGCGCGTGAAACAATAACGCTCATCGCGTAAGTCAGGTAGCTATTCCGCATCTCCTCTTGAATATCAAGCTGTGAGATACGGTCATCACCTGGAATGGAGAGTTCCCCGGTAGGTTGCTGTTCGTCGTCAGATCCGTTAGTCAATCGAATAACTCCTGTGAGGCAAAAGGCTGAGCAGAAACCGTCTTGGCCTGGCTCAAAACTCCCTCAGAAAATAGATGCGAAATCACAAATAACACTGGTCGACCATTATAGCCGAACAGGTGAATGCGGGCAATGAACCGGCAGGATCAGTCATAAATCGTAACTCTCCTAATACATGGGGGTTATGGAATGCGGCCTGAAATAATTGACTTCAACATCATCGGTTTTGATAGCAGTCAGTTCTGCATGATGGACTGCATCTGAAGCGGCCTGTAAAAAAGGCTGGATTTTCGGGGGCAAACAATCTCTCATTCCCTTTTTTATCGTTGCTGTTAAAATAGCCGCACGGCTACCCGGGACACATTTTGCAGGGCGGTTGCTTTTCCTGGGTTCTTGCCCATCGCCGGGTTGATTGCATGCGGAGCGCTATCATGATCGAAACAGGGTATCTTTTTCAGGCTGCTTTGGTTTTATCGTGGTGGCTTGGTCTGGTTTCCAGCGAGAGGTTTCTTCACGCTTTCCTGTTTCCCAATTCCAATCCGACCATGTTTTACGCCTTTTTTCTGCCGGATCTTGTTGTTGTTGCCGGCCTGTCTCTGATTCGTGCCTATAAAACAATTCGCCCGTTGGAACTGATTATTTTCGGTGGGTTTGCCTATGCAACCCTGTACTGCCTCAATGCTTCCTTTCTGACATCCGGCGGATATCTTTCCACTTTATTGATGCTGCTTGGAACGCTGTTCAACGGATTTCTTTGTTTTCATCAGCAATTGTTCAAGATCTCCTCGACATCAAATATTTACATCAATGCTCTGAAAACATTGATACAAATTACCTGCTGCTGGATTATCGCCTTCGCGATGATCCCCTATCTCATTCTTGTGGCCTTTGGCGTTCGCATCTCTCCAATGAACGAAACGAGTCTGTTCGTCGGTCTGTCATTGTTTCTCTTTTTCGCCTTCATCGGGTTATGGAGTGCGTTTCTTTTTGTCACGCAAGGGCAGGGGACACCTTTACCGATGGATCAAACCCGGCAATTGGTGACATCCGGGCCTTACCGATATGTGCGTAACCCCATGGCGGTGGCAGGGATAGGGCAAATGCTTTCAATCAGTTTGATCCTGGGAGCCGTTCCTTTGGTGGCGTACTCGCTGTTGGGGGCTGTCGTGTGGCATGTTGTTGTGCGGCCGATTGAAGAAAAGGATCTACTTGAACGCTTCGGGCAACCATACGCGAATTACAGAGAGCAGGTTCGCTGCTGGATACCCTTCTTTTCACGAAACATCAAGTAAAAAACTACCACACACGCACAAGTGGATTGCTATGTTTTTTTCAACAGATGTCATCAGATGGTAAACCTGAAGATGGTAAGCCGAAATGTTTCGGAATCTCACACGTGGTGTAAACTGAACCGTTCTGGTGTTCCCTTGTGTTCTGTTTCCGTCACGGTTTCCCACTTTCTGGCTGAATCTGTAGCAGCAGAATTCCCGCTTGACCTGGAATGGGAGTTACAAGGAATGAGAGCTACAAGATTCATGTAAACTTTTTCGTTCTACCACATCGCTAAATTCCAAGTTCCTGTTTTACTTCCGCGAATTTTTCAATTGCGAATTCGAGGTCTTTTCGTGAATGAGCTGTGGAAATTTGTGTGCGGATGCGTGCTTTCCCCTTTGGCACCACCGGATACGAAAAGCCAATCACGTACACTCCTTTAGCCAGAAGGGCGTCTGCCATTTTCGATGCCAAAGCCGCATCGCCCAGCATGATCGGAACAATTGGATGTTCGCCCGGCACGACATTGAAACCGACCTTTTCGATCTGTTCCCGGAAAAATCGGCTGTTCTCTTCCAGGCGATCTCTCAAATCGGTGGATTCGCGAAGCAGTTGAATCGCCTTGATTGAAGCGGCAACAATAGGCGGAGCGACCGAATTGGAAAACAGATAGGGACGCGAACGCTGCCGGAGCAGTTCGATAATCTCCTTCCTGCCCGAAGTGTACCCTCCACTGGCACCACCAAGCGCTTTACCAAGTGTGCCGGTGAGAATATCGATTTTATCAATCACATGATGATATTCGTGCGTACCTCGCCCTTGAGTTCCCATGAAACCGACGGAGTGGGAATCATCCACCATGACCAGCGCCTCATATTTTTCCGCCAGTTCGCAGATACCGGGAAGGTTGGCAATTGTGCCGTCCATGGAAAAGACGCCATCCGTGGCGATCAGGCGATAACGCGCTGATGCTGCCTCCTGCAATTTGGCTTCCAGATCTTCCATGCAATTATTGCGATATCGAAAGCGTTTCGCTTTGCACAGCCGGATGCCGTCAATAATACTGGCATGATTCAACTCGTCTGAAATGACCGCATCCTCTGCCGTCAATAATGTTTCGAATAAACCGCCGTTGGCATCGAAACAGGATGTGTAGAGAATGGTCTCTTCGGTGCCGAGAAACTCGGACAGTTCTTTTTCCAGTTCTTTATGGATTGCTTGCGTGCCACAAATAAAGCGCACCGAAGAAAGTCCGTAGCCCCAGCGATCCAACCCCTCATGGGCAGCCTGAATCACTTCGGGATGTTCTGCCAACCCCAGGTAATTATTGGCACATAGGTTCAACACACTTTCTTCAGTGGAGCCGCCGGGAATCTCCACTTCGATGTGCGCATCCTGCGGCGATTCAATAATCCGCTCTGCCTTGTACAGGCCGGCTTCACGAATGGCATCAAGTTGTTGTTGTAATTCGGTTTGAAATGAACCATACATCGCATCTACCTGCTTTATGATTTATGTGGCGCCAATTGAAAAGGGGAGGGTGACAGTTTACCATTATTACCGTGAGATGCTATCAAAACGGAATCGGGCTATCGTCGTCAGGATTGTACGCCGAGATCGTAGCGACAGTCATCGTTCGAGTCCATTGTTATCAGCTGATTGAGAGAGCGGGTATGCTTTGCTTCAAAAATATGATCGCCTGCTGGGCTATTCCTTTAACGGTTTTGTGCACAACAGAGTTGTTGCTGGCTGAAGATCACGGGCAGATCGAAGTCCCGAAACCTCTTGATGATCGTCTGACAGTCGAGCTATTCGCAGCCGAGCCGGACATTGTGACTGTGACCGGCCTGACGGTTGATTCTCGGGGACGGGTACTTGTGGTTGAATCTCAAACGCATTTTCGACCAGACGATTACGACGGACCAGAAAAAGACCGCATTCGATTATTGGAAGATACCACCGGCGACGGCAGGGCAGATCGGGTTGAGACTTTTTTTGAAGGGACAACCTACACCATGAACGTCGCAGCCCACCCCTTTAATGGCTGGGTTTACGTTGCAACGCGGAGTTCCATTTTTCGCCTTCGTGATACCGACAACGATGGCAGGGCAGACAAACAGCAGCGTCTTGCTACATTGGAAACGGAATCCGACTATCCCCACAACGGTCTTTCCGGTTTCGCATTTGACTTTGCGGGGAATGTTTACTTCAGCTTTGGCGAGAACATGGGAGCCCCGGCTACACTGACGGGGGGCCCCGGTGCGATTCACAATATCTCCGGTTCAAATTCATTGGCCGATCCCGCCTTGCCTGCCGATGCGATCGAGCTTCCTGCAAATGATGGGGCAGGGGGGATATTTTTCTGTGAACAGAACGGGGCGAATCTACAACGTTTTGCGACCGGTTTTTGGAATCCGTTTCATCTTTGCTTCGATACTTATGGTCGCATGTTTTTGGGAGACAATGATCCCGGCAACAGGCCGCCCTGTCGGTTTTTGGCAATTGTTGAAGGTGGCGATTACGGTTATCGCAGGCACACGCTGGAGCCATTCATCGCAGTAAATGGGGAAGTGCCAGGGACGTTGCCAATGACTTCGTCTACCGGCGAATCGCCAACCGGCATCATCGCTTACGAATCGAACAATTTGCCCGCTGAATATCGGGGGGATCTGCTTGTTACCACCTGGGGAGAGCACCGTATCGACCGCTACCATCTGCTCCCTGCTGGAGCCTCGTTTCACACGGAATCTCAAGCGGTAATTGCGGGGAGCGAAAACTTCCGCCCGGCTGGAATTGCCGTCGCTCCGGATGGTTCGCTGTTTGTGGGCGACTGGGCTGATCGCTCCTATCCGCTGCATGGCAAAGGGCGGGTTTGGCATATCAAGTCGAAAAAGAAACCGCCTGCAGCACCCGATACAATCCACAGTTCAGATCGAACAAAGCGAGAGCGGGCAGCCAGGCGATTGATGAATCAGGGAGAACAGGGAATTGCCACGTTACAAAAAGCGTTAGGAAGTGACCACAATCCACGTACCCGTTCGGTTGCCCTTGCCGCTTTAATTACCGCCGATACAATGACGTCGCCGCTGAGTGAAATTGCTTTGCACGATTCACAGGATGCAATTCGCGAACAGGCCGCCCGGACCATCCCCTCACGTCTGATTGATCTGGAAAAAATTGTCCGCAACGACTGCTCTCAGGCTGTTCAGGCTGCTGCATTAAGGCGAATATCCAATCCACAGGCGGAAACAATACTGCTGGAAAGGTTGACCAGTCCCGATCCTTTCATGCAACAGGCCGCTCGCAAGGGACTGGGACAATCGGTGACAACGAGCCGGCTCATCGAACTTCTGAATGATGGATTTCCCGGGGTCAGGCTGGCAGTGGTTTTATTGCTGCGAGACAGTCATCACGCTCAAAACCTTTCCTGCAAAACCCGTGATCAGGTAATTAAGGCCGCTTTAAGCGATCAGGATAAACAAGTACGCTTCGCCGCTTTACAGTGGATCGGGCGTGATGAACTCCAACAGTTTCACGACAGTGTTGCCAGCCAAATGGCTCGTGGAGCAACCACTCCTGAACTGTTCAAGGCATACCTTGCCTGCTTGGCGCAACTCGATGGTGTGATGCAATACTGGACCAAAGGAGCTTCGGGCGACTGGTGGCTGAGCAAGGCGGATTCGTCTCGCTATGCCGCTCCACTTTTGGATTCGCCAGATACCTCTCCCCAGGTCATCCGGCAAATCCTGCGGTTCCTTCCTCCGGGGCACAAATTGCTGAACTGGGATCGCCTCAATCGTCTGCTACAACATTCTGACCCTGGTGTTCAGGCAGACGCCGTTGACAGACTGGCAGAACTTGAATCTGAAGCAGCAAGAAAGCAGTTAATCCTGATCGCCAGCGATTTGAAACGAAACGACAATGTTCGGGCGGAAGCGATTGCAAAGCTTGATCCTGCCCGACAACAGGAAAAGGAGGTTTTGTTTCAATTGATTGGCGAGAAACAAAAAGGAATTCGCGAAGAGGCCTTGCGCAGCTTGCGTGGATCTCAATTGAATGAGAGTGAAATAGACAGATTGAAAAAGCTTGCGTCGACAGATCACTCGACGGCTGATTTGGTCGGTCAGATTCTCTCGCCAGGGCAACCTTCAAACCGTCCGGCTGATAGTCAATTGCAAAAATGGCTCGAGCTTCTTCAAGGGCCAGCAGATCCACTCGCAGGAGAGCGGGTTTTCTTTCATCCGAAAGGGCCAGGTTGTGCCCGTTGTCATCGCATTGACGGAAAAGGAACCGCCATCGGCCCCAGTCTGGTTCGGGTGAATGGCAGGATTTCACTCACGCGAAAACGCCTCGTCGAAGCCATCCTCCAACCAGGTCTGGAAGTCGATCCCGGTTATATGCCTTTGATGATCGTGACAAGCAATGGGAAGGTGGCCTCGGGAATTTACCATAAACATAATGGGAAAATCCGGCAGATTTACGATTCCCAGGGAAAAATACTCTCCTTCAAAGTTGATGAGATCGAAGAAATGATTCCACAAAAAACGTCAATCATGCCCGACGGTCTATCCAAATCGATGACACTACAGGAATTCCGCGATTTGATCGCATACCTGCTTGGTAGCGAGGAGACGTTGTCCAATTAAAACACCGGGGCTTGACCGAACCTGCGTGGCTATTATTATCTGGTATCATCTGGACAGTGCAGAATTTTATAGACAACATCACGTGACAGCACCAGATCACAATCCGGTATGTGATCTGATTTATTAACAGGAAGAATAAAATGCGAAAAGTTTCTCTTGCGTTATTGCTGGCCGTCGCCTTTTTAACAAACAGGTTGCCTGTTTGTGCGACTGATCTGAAGTTGGAAAAAATTGAAGGAGCCGGGAAACCTCTCAATGTGGTCTTTATTCTTTCGGATGATCATCGCTACGACGTAATGAGCTTTCTGGGCCATCCCTGGATTGAAACGCCCGCCATGGACGCAATCGCTAAACAGGGTGTCTACTTCAAAAACGCGATTGTGACCACGTCACTCTGTTCACCAAGCCGGGCTTCGATTTTAACCGGGCAATATATGCACAATCACGGAGTGGTCGACAACAATGTACTCACTCCGGAAGGAACAATTTTCTTCCCGCAGTATCTGCAGGCAGTTGGTTACCAAACGGCTTTTTTCGGAAAATGGCATATGGGGGGCCATTCCGATGCCCCTCGCCCGGGGTTTGATAAATGGGTCTCGTTTCGCGGACAGGGACATTACTACCCGCCGAAGCATCTGAAAAGGTGGGCGCTGAATGTCGATGGCAAAAAGGTTCCACAAAAAGGGTACATTACCGATGAACTGACCGATTACGCCATCAATTGGTTGAACGACAGCGTCAAAGGAAGCGGCAAACCGTTCTTCATGTATCTTTCCCACAAGGGAGTGCACGGCATGTTTCACCCGGCCGAACGGCACGCTGGTCGCTACAAGGATAAAAAAATGCCCGTGCCGAAAACGATGGCCAACACGCCGGAGAACTACAAAGATAAACCAATGTGGCTGAAAAATCAGCGTAACAGTTGGCACGGTGTCGATTTCGCCTATCACCAGGACACCAACATCGAAGAACATTATCGTTTATACTGCGAAGCGCTGTTGAGTGTCGATGATTCAATTGCCCGGGTTCGTCAATGGCTTGAGGATAACGGCATGGCTGAAAATACCATGGTGCTTTATATGGGCGATAACGGTTTTCAGTGGGGCGAACATGGCTTGATTGATAAACGAACCGCTTACGATGCGTCGATTCGCGTACCACTTGTCGGGGTCTGTCCCAAATTATGGAAGCCGGGAACTGTCGTCGAGCAGGTCGTTGCCGGGATCGATATCGGACCGACTGTTCTGGAAGCAGCCGGGTTGAAGACACCTCCGCAGATGGATGGGCGAAGTTTTTTACAACTGGCAGCCGGAAAGATGAAGCCTTCCGAGTGGAGAAAAAATATTCTGTACGAATATTATTGGGAATACAACTTCCCGCAAACGCCGACGACGTTCGCATTGCGAACACCACGCTACAAATTCATTCAATATCACGGCATCTGGGATATCGATGAATTGTACGACATGGAAAAGGATCCAAACGAGGAACATAACCTGATCTTCCATCCGGAATATCAAAAGTTGATCAAAAAAATGCGCGCAGACTTGCACAACATATTGGCCGAATCGAAGGCGAATCGTGTCCCGTTCAGTCACAAACGGAATATGGGACAGAACTTGCGGTTGAAAAGTGGCTCCAAACCTGCCACCTTCCCGCCGCAGTTGATGCGAAACAAGAATGGACGCGAATAAACAGGCAGCATGGCTGGCCCTGCTATCCTACGGTAACAACCGCAGATCATCCTCATTGATCCGGTCAGCTTTTGCTTCCTTTCAATTTAGCTTCAATTTAACTTTATCTTGGTGAGAAGGTCGCGACGGAATTGGTGCTGCGTATTGAACAGTCGCAGGAATGTCAGTAGTACAATACTGACTGTTCCAATGGAAGTCGCCGAGGCAATCAGGAACATGATCACAATCTGGTATTTGACTGCTTCGATCGGGTTCATGCCTGAAATAAGTTGTCCGGTCATCATTCCGGGTAAACTGACCACCCCGACAACCATCATCGAATTGATGATCGGTATCATTCCTGTCCGGACTGCTTCCTGAACCGGACTTTGGGCAGCTTCCCAACGCGTTGCGCCTAAAGTGAGCAATGATTCCACCTGATCCCGGTGCCTCACCAGAGATTCGGTGATCGTGCTCAACGCCAGTGAGATACCGTTGAGCGTGTTACCAAGTATCATGCCGAGCAGCGGGATGGAGTATTGCGGAGCGTACCAGCGATCAATTCCCTGCAGGATGACGAACAGGGCGAAAGACGTAATGATCCACGCACTGGCCCAGACCGAAATGATCGTGTTGAGCCAAATCCCGGGATACCTGCGCTGATTCCTCTGTGCTGCTGTGACTCCGGCAATTAAACTCATCATCAATCCGAGCCCAACAACCACATACCAGCGTTCCAAACGAAAGACCGATTCGAGCACCAGGCCCACCAGCAGTAATTGAGTGACCGTTCGGAGACTGGCCAGTGCCAGCAGGCGTTCCATTCGTAGTTGCAGGAGAATTGATATCGTCGCATTGATGGCAATCAGCAGCGCAGCCAAGGCGACTTCCCAATATGTCAGCTCCACATAAGTTGTCATATCGCCTCTAAACCATTTTTCCTTTCTCCATTTGCCAGATTTTATCGGAGATTCGTTGCGCCTGATTGTGATCGTGAGTGACCCAGATCGTCGCTCTCTGTCCCTTCTTTTCATTGCACCAATTTGAAACAAGTGTCTCAACGGTTGCCGTGGTTTGAGTATCAAGAGATGCGGTTGGTTCATCCAGTAAAAGAACAACGGGATCCAGTTGTATTCCCCTCAACAGGGCGGTCAGTTGCGCTTCTCCACCTGAAAGATCCTGATAACCTTTATCCAGAAAGGATTCATCACGCCCCAGTATCTCCAATCGCTCAAGAGTTTGTTGCCGATCGAATTGTTTATCCTGATGAATCCGTAGCTGATAAGGTCTCTTGAGGTTTTCCTCAACGGTTCCATCAAACAGAGCCGGTTTTTGCGGGATGTAAATTGCCCGACTGCGAAATTGTGGAACGGACGCATCTGCAACCGCTTTACCCTTCCAATAGATGGCACCAGAATCGATCGGGTCAAGCATCGCCAAGGCACGCAGAAATACCGTTTTCCCACTTCCACTTGGTCCGATCAATGCAATTCGATCGCCACGAGAAAGCG
>JALTOP010000420.1:9350-11609 GCA_027000105.1 Planctomycetaceae bacterium
ACGGAAATCTGATTCAACAAGATCAGATCGCCCACTTTTCGAGAGATGTCTCTGGATTCAAGAATCGCTTTACCCAACTGAAGTTCCCCACCTTGATTTCCCGGGTGATTTTCACGGGTGATGAAATACGATACAGCGTTGATTTACGTATCTTTCCGGTTCTCTTGCACCGTGGGTTGTCTATCAATTCGTCGCCAGGCGACAGTCGTGATGATCAGATAACTCAACGATGATATCCATTCAATCGTTGTCAGTTGGTTGTATCGACGATGACCGATCGTAAAGGCATCGCGGTTTGTGATCTCCAGGGCATTCGCATCGATGACGGCATCCAGTTGAGCGTGAACAAGCATCAAACCCGCAAGCGAACAGATCAGGATCAGGCTGCACAGAGCCAGCGTGAACCCGTATTTCCGTGAGACTTTTCCAACCAGCACGGTATTCCATAACATGAAGACCACAGTGAGAACACCTGCAAATTGTAACCATTGCGTGACCCGTTGCGTGATCAAACCACCCACCATCGGGTCGATCAGGATATCGTGAGAGATGCGAACAACGAACCCGGTATAAAATGTCAGCCCACCCCAAAACAGGGAAAAAGTGATCAACAGAAGAATGCGGCTCGTTGAAATCATGGTTACTTTGTCCGGGTCAATCAGGTTGAGAGAAACGTCGGTGGGCAAGGTGCTGATTGCGCACCAGCGGCTGGCAGAATTTTCGGGTTATCACTGTTTGGGTAGACTATGCATACCGTGAAGGTCGGTCAATCAATCCTGTAGCTTTGTTATGAATGCAATCCGGGGATCGGCTGCCAATCGGTAGTGGCTCGGATAATTTCCCGGGGAACATCCGGAGTCAACCGCAGTTGACTGCCATCAACAAGCGTGTTCAGGATCGTCGAAACCAGATGTTTGATTGTGATCGGTTCCGTTTGGGGGGTGCTGCCATCGCGTGTCGATTCGCCAATGACCTGTCCCATTTTCAGGCCGCCTCCTGCCACTAGAAGCGGAGCCAATGCCCCCCAGTGATCGCGTCCACCTCTATTGTTGAGTCGTGGCGTGCGTCCCATTTCGCCACAGCAAACGAGCAGGATTTTATCGCTCAATCCCCGTTGATGCACATCTTCCAAAAAAGCGGAGACAGCATGATCGAACGGCAATCCCATATACTGCATCCCCTTTGCAACGCCTGCGTTGTTGACATCCGCGTGCATATCCCAGACAAAATTTGTCGTCACCGTTACAAACCCCGCTCCCCGTTCACAAAGCCGACGGGCCAGAAGCAGCAATTTGCCCAGCGTCTTGCCGTTATCGACATAGAACTTGTGGTTGTTCAATTTCTTGTCCATGTTGTCGGGACGGGAAATTTTACTGGTATCGTATCTTGCGACCGTACCGGGATCCTCCTTGCTCAGGTCGAACGCTTCGGATAGCCCACCCAGAATGGTTTGGAAAGCCTGCCCCCGTAAATGGTTTACTCCCTCAAACAGGCCCAGTTTTTCAGCTGCCCAGCGAGCCTGATCGACTTGCCGCAATAACAATCTGCGATTTTCGAGCCGATCCATCGCTATGTTCAATTTCATATCCTGCTGCAACGAACCACCTGCCCCCGGTGCAAAGGGAGCCAGCGAACCAGAGAACGGGCCGGTTGTGTGGATGTTGCCGAACTGTGTCAAAGCCGGTTGCGCCTCTTTATCAATTGCTTTCGGAAGAAGCAAAACGTTGCGAGGCATTCCCATTTTCGGATGATTCATTCCGGCGACTCGGGCATACAGCGTTCCCATATTCGCATTGAAAGTATCCCGATGGACGACCGGCTTCAAATCGTGACGGGCATCGCCGGTGGTAAAGGAACGGACGATCGCAAGTCGATCCGCCAGTTGGGCCAATTGCGGAAAAGTGCTTCCGAAAGTAATTCCGGGAAGCTTCGTTGCAATTTCACCAGTCACACTGCGAATTTCTGCAGGGGCTTCCATCTTTGGATCGAATGTCTCAAATTGACTCGGCCCACCCTGCATAAAAAGTAGAATAACCGCCTTATCCTTGAGCAATCCGTGACCATTAGCCGCCACATTTGCCTGAAGTAAATGCTCAAGTGTCAAACCGCCCAAAGCCAGCGAACCAACTTTTAGGAAGTCTCGACGAGTTCCATCCTGAAGACTGAGCATTTTTGCCTGCTCCTAACCCGGAAAAGCCGGAACTAACCAGAAAACGAATAAGCCACGAACTCCCCCAGTACGGCTGGTTCGTTCATGCC
>JALTOP010000421.1 GCA_027000105.1 Planctomycetaceae bacterium
ATGCAGGGACTCGAGGCCACTGGCGAAGAGCCGAGCATCGATCATAAAGAGCTGATCAATAAGCTGGAACAGGTAGCTGAAGGGAAGGACGCGAGTCAATTTATCGGAAAGAGTGCCGGGCAGGAAACGAAAGCGACTGCCTCAGCCGGTGGTCAGGCCGAGTCGCAAGTGGCTGTGGCGACAGGAATTGATACGTCTTCATTGATGACCGAATCCGGCGAAGTCGATTTTGACGAACTTGACAAAGCGATCAATGAAGCGGCTGCCCGTCATCGTGAGAAACTGGCCGAGCAGAAAAAAGAAGAGAAACAGGAAGCAGCTTCATCCAATTCTGCAACAGGTACCGGCGGGAAGCAGACGGAAAGTGCACCAGCCAAAAAAGCGGCCCCTGTCGAAGCTGACGCTCATCCCAGCAAGAAAAAGACAGCCGCAGATTTATCCATCCGCGTGAATGTGAACGTGCTCGATAGTCTGATGAATCTGGTTGGCGAACTCGTTCTTGCCAGAAATCAGTTGATCCAACTTTCCCGTGACGACGAAGAATCACGCTATTCCGCTCCCATTTCCCATTTGAATCGCGTCACTTCCGATCTGCAGGAAGGCGTGATGAAAACACGTATGCAGCCGATCGGAAATGCCTGGAGTAAACTCCCGCGACTCGTCCGCGATTTGGCCCGCATTACGGAAAAGCAAATTGAACTGGAAATGGACGGAGCCGATACCGAACTGGATCGCACTGTTCTGGACGCCATCAAGGATCCGCTGACACACATGGTGCGCAATTCTGCCGATCACGGTATCGAAACAACCGCGGAGCGGATTGCCGCGGGAAAACCGGAAAAAGGCACGATTCACCTGAATGCCTACCATGAAGGTGGCCACGTTATCATCTGCATCGAAGATGATGGAGCCGGCATCAATGCGGAACGCGTCCTGAATAAGGCGATCGCAAACGGTTTGGTCAGTGAGGCCGATGCGGCCAATTTGAGCGATTACGACATCCATCAATTTATCTTCCATCCCGGGCTTTCCACGGCGGAGAAAGTCAGTTCTGTTTCCGGGCGCGGTGTCGGAATGGACGTTGTCCGAACTGAAATTGAACGAATCGGCGGCACCGTCGACCTGCTTTCCAAGGAAGGGCAGGGAACAACGGTGCGCATTAAAATTCCACTGACGCTCGCCATTGTTTCTGCGCTTGTTGTCCAGGCGGGCGACCAATCATTCGCCATTCCCCAATTGGGAGTTGTCGAACTGGTTCGGCTGGCGGCGGATCAGGCCTCTCGCATTGAACGCATTCACGACAAACAGGTTTTCCGTCTTCGCGATCGCCTGCTTCCTTTGGTGAAGTTGACCGAAGTGCTGCAGATAGAATCCTCCAACGATGAAAATTCCGATATCAACATCGTTGTCGTGCAGGTTGGCGAGGAACAG
Organism: Planctomycetaceae bacterium; assembly: GCA_027000105.1. Classification (GTDB taxonomy): domain Bacteria; phylum Planctomycetota; class Planctomycetia; order Planctomycetales; family Planctomycetaceae; genus Rubinisphaera. The sequence goes on from JALTOP010000421.1 coordinate 1,432, forward strand.
TTCGGCCTGGTTGTTGACGAAGTGTTCGATACCGAAGAAATTGTCGTAAAACCGGTTGGCCTGTTGCTGAAGGATCTTGCGATCTATCAGGGAACGACCATTCTCGGCGACGGTCGTGTGATCATGATTCTCGATGTAACCGGCATTGCTTCGGACTTCAGTGCCCTGAATTCCTCTAATGGAAATCGGGATCTTCATGCAGATGACGAAAAGAATGCGTTGCGTGAGAACACGAGTTTGCTTGTGTTCGATGCCGGGAACGAGACGACAATGGCCGTCCCACTCGCATTGGTTTCGCGTTTGGAAGAATTTCCACGGGATAAAATTGAGGAAAGCAGTAACGGGCCGATCATCCAATATCGCGATTCCCTGCTGCCTCTGCAATCGATTTCCGGCAATTTCGACAGCTCACTGACAACGCCGCAACCGGTCATCGTCTTTTCGGACGGGCAGAAATCGATGGGGCTGATGGTCGACGGTATTAACGATGTTGTCGATGAGCATCTTTCCATACAGGTTCAATCCAACAGGCCGGGCGTCCTTGGTACAGCCGTGATCAACGGCAAGGCAACTGAGGTCATCGACACGCAATACTACGTGGAACGAACCGATCCCGAATGGTTCCAGAACAGGGTCACTTCCCACTTGCGTGTTCTCATTGTCAACAGTTCGAACTTTTTCCGACAGATGCTCATCACATCGTTACGGGCAGAGAAGTTCCAGACGCAGGATGCCGCATCGGCATCTGATGCCCTGAATCTGCTTGAAAACGATCATAATTTCGATGCCATCATCATCGACTACGATAACAGCGACGACGACCCGGAAGATCTGACACAGTGGATTCACAGCCAGAAACAGACCAGTGCAATCCCGGTGATCGGGCTTTGCTCGCGGATTACACCACCCATCCAGCAACGAGCAGATGAAGCCGGTTGTAGCACATTACTTGAGAAACTGAATATTTCTGTTCTATCGAGTGAGATACAGAATTTGTGCAACCAAAGAGAATGGAATCAGGGAGTCTCCGCATGATAGCAAGCAGCCAGGAAACAGAACAATACGTCTCTTTTTGGGTCGATGGACAACTGCTGGGCGTACCTGTCGGTGTCGTGCAGGAAGTTCTCAACACGCAGGATATTTCGCGTACACCCCGTTCGAAACCTGAAATCGCGGGGTTGCTGAATCTGCGAGGTCAGATCGTTACCGCGGTCGATTTGCGCATGAGTCTTGGTTTGCCTCCACTGGATGATGAAAAGTCGAGCATGAATGTTGTCCTGCGGTTTCGGGGTGAATCGTTCAGTTTGTTGGTCGACGAAGTTGGCGACGTTTTCGACGTTCCCAAAGAAGATGTTTTACCTGTACCACGTACATTGGATGCCCATTGGTTGAAAGTAACCACGGGGGTCGTTCGTCAGGAGGATCGCCTGTTTATCATTCTTGATGTGGCGAGTGTCATCGGGGTTCCCGCCTCATGATCCTGCCCTGCGATCCTGGCAATTGAATACCGTATCATTTCAAAGGGGTTATTTCGTGTCATTGAATGTTCCATTACTTCGCTCTTCGTTCGAGCTCGTAGCGCCTCAGGCCGATTTATTGGCCAAGACGTTCTACGATACCATGTTCGAAAATTACCCCGATATGCAAACGCTGTTCGAAGGTGTGGAACCGGAAGAACAGCGGCGAAAATTGATCCAGTCGTTAATGGTGATTGTCAAATCACTGGAACAGCCTGACAAGCTTACTTCTTTCCTGAAAGAACTGGGGGCTCGCCATCTGGACTATCAGGTTTCCAGTGTGCATTATCCCATTGTTCAGGAATCGATGCTGATCGCTCTGGAAGAAATCGCTGGAGATGCCTGGAACGAAGAACTGTATGACGCCTGGAAAGAGGCTCTGGAAGTCGTTTCCGACATCATGATTGAAGGAGCTTCCGAAGCGATCTCTTCGAATGATTCGCACGCAACTGGCCCACCGGTTCAACAAGCCGCAGATTTCGATGAGGAAATGATCGCTGAAAATACCGAGCTGCTTTACAGCGAGAAAATGAATCAGCAAGGACAGGATCAGCAAGGCGTTGCGGTCACCCAAACGGCTTCTGAATCGTCCATCACCGAAAACGACAGGAATCAATCACTTTATTCATCCGTATCCAATACGGACAATTTCGACCCTCAAACCCCGGCGAACTTAGACGCCACACAGGAGATAGAAGATATGGCTACCGACTCGGTTCAACCGGAAACAGCAGTTGAAACAAACGCAGGTTCGATCTACTTTTCGATGCTGGAAGATATTCCCATCAATGTCATGATGACCGATCTGGACCTGAAAATTACGTATCTCAATAAAGCCTCGGAAACTACACTTCGAACGTTAAGCGAGTATCTACCCGTCCCCGTCGATGAACTCGTCGGAACAAATATCGATATTTTCCACGAAAATCCCGCTCACCAACGGGCTCTGCTGGCAGACCCCAGTAATCTTCCACATAAAGCACAAATCAACGTGGGGCCAGAAACGCTTGATCTGCTAGTGACAGCCGTGCGAGACGAAAACGGTCAGTACGTCGGACCGATGGTCACCTGGTCGGTTGTGACTGATAAACTTCGCATAGAAAACGAAGTGGCTCGCATGCAGAATATGATGGACAACATTCCGATTAACGTGATGATGGCCAATCGCGATCTGGAATTGGTCTACATGAACCCGGCTTCAACCAGAACCCTTAAGTCGATCCAGCATCTTCTGCCGACTCCTGTTGAGGAAATGATTGGTCAGAAGATTGATATCTTCCATAAGGATCCCGAAATGCAACGCAAGTTGCTGTCTGATCCCAACAATCTGCCTCACTCAACAAAAATCATGGTGGGTGATGAGCATTTAAGCCTGCTGGTTTCTGCCGTGATGGACAAAGATGGCAATTACGTTGGTCCGATGGCGACCTGGTCTGTCATTACCGAACAGGTTACCTTGGCAAATGACTTCGAACGGGATGTGAAGGGAGTGATCGAAGTCGTAACTTCTTCCGCCACTGAAATGCAGGCCAGCGCCCAAAGCATGACAGGCCTGGCAGATGAAACGTCGAAGCAGTCTCAGCTTGTTGCCGCTGCCAGTGAGGAAGCCACCAAGAATGTGCAAACCGTTGCCTCCTCTGCAGAAGAATTGAGTGCCTCAATCGCGGAGATTGCCCGCAATGTCCAGGATTGTTCGCAAATGACTGCCCAGGCCGTCCAGGAAGCGGACAGAACAAATGAAACCATCAAGGAATTGAGCACTTCCAGTGAGGAAATTGGACAGGTCATCAAGGTGATTACTTCGATTGCCCAGCAGACCAACCTGCTCGCTCTCAATGCAACCATTGAAGCCGCACGAGCTGGAGAAGCTGGTAAAGGGTTCGCTGTTGTTGCCAACGAGGTGAAAGAGCTTGCCCGGCAAACAGCCAAGGCGACAGAAGAGATCAGCCAGAAAATCGGTGCGATTCAGTCGGCAACTGGTGGAGCTTCTTCCGCGATTGAATCGATCAGCGAAAGCATCAACCGCATCAATGAAATTTCAACAACCATCGCCAGTGCGGTTGAAGAACAGACGGCAGCCACAAACGAAATTTCCCGCAACGTGGCTGAAGCTGCTGCAGGTACCGCGGAAGTAACGCAAAATATCACCAAAGTCTCCGCTGCAGCTGACGAAAGCGGTCATGCTGCCAGTGACATTCTGACTGCCTCCGAAGGACTGGCGAAAGAGTCGGTTACCCTGAACGAAGTTGCTACCAATTTCCTGGAAAGAATGCAGCAGATGTAACTTCTGCCCTTTCTTGAAATCGTTATGCACGAAAGCGGACCGTTACAAAACGGTTCGCTTTTTATTTGCTATCGGTAAGCGATTTCTTCTGTTATTCCGTAGCGGCGAGTTCGTTCGCTGTTTCAAGATGAAATGTGCATCGGCTCTACTGAAAATCAAGCCTTGTCCCGTCGGCACGTGAATAATAATAACAGGAGGGGAGTTGCAGCGTACCCAATGTGGGGGCAAAAGCAGGACGCGTCAACTGCTGCTTGCAGCTTAAATGATTCCGTCTCCAAAACTATCTTCGGTGCTGCTGGAGGTTTCCTGATGCTGCCTCTTTCCTGAATCCTGCCGGTCGTCCGACGAGTTCGCTTCATGTCCGGAACGGGAATCGACACGAAGCAGCCTGCCATCTTCCGTTTCAAGGTTCATGGTTGTTCCGGCTGGTACAGATGCTGCATCAACGGACTGCTCCGGGTGGGTGTCCGATGTCCCCTTTTTGTTTTCAGCGGTCTGGCTGAACGATTCGGATTCATTGAGCCTGGCGAACCGCTCTTCTTCGTAGTCATCGTAGCTGCAGACATAATCGTCCCGCTGCGCACGAATGAGTTCTTCTTCAAACGCTGCAATGACGCGTTTCTGGATCATTTCCCGGCAACTTGAATTGATCGGATGCGCGATATCGGCGTACAGCTTCGATCGTCCCGTTTCGTCCTTATGGGCGCGTTCCGGGTGTAGTTTGACACCGCATTGATTGCAATAGCTGGCCCGAATCTGATTCTTTGCGTGACACTTTGGGCAGCGATCCGAGAGCTTCCGACTTGGCATCGCGACAAATGCCCCCTTGGCCCCTTGAATGATTTTCAGATCGCGAATCACAAAACAGTCATCCAATGTGATCGAGCAAAAGGCGCAAAGACGGTCGCCGGGATCTTCCATTAACTTGATGCGAACTTCTGTAATCTCCATGACCGATTTCCTTCTCGTAGATGCTAGACTCGGCTTTGGGCCACATAGACTCTTGCGAAATCCATACTCTGCAATTTCTTAGCCAAACAGAATGCCTGCCTGCGGGAACGACACAGCCCGAAGCAGGCGGTTCCACTCCCGCTCATCATTGTCCTTAAAAACGGCTGCTGTTCGAGACGCTCCAGGGTCTGTTCCACATCCTGATTCAGCTCTCGGGCTGGCTCCTCCAGCGAATTGTAAAACAACCCGGATTCTACATCCGACAGGTTTGGCTTGTGCAGACTTTTTGCGACATCTTTTGCAGAATGTGAAAACGTAGAAGATGCGCAGTTTGCGTAGACTTCTGCCGTTGAGAGCCCCGAATATGGTTTTACAACGACAAAATGCAGCTTTCGCGATTTCTCGGCTTCAACCCGTTCTCCTTTGCCGCTGCAACTGGCCAAGGGCGATTCCGTGACGAAAAAAGGAATATCACTTCCCAATTGGGCCGCCAGTTGGCAACGCTCTGCCAGTGTCAGATTGAGGTTCCACAGACGGTTCAGGGCGTTGATTGTCGAGGCCGCATCGCTGGAACCTCCTCCCAATCCGGCTTGCGAGGGAATCCGCTTGATCAGCGTAATATCGAGACCCCCGTTCTGTCCGCTTTTTTCCTGAAGCAGTTTCACCGCCTGCATGACGAGATTGTTTTCGTCGCTGGGGACCGCTTCGTGACTCCCTGCGCCGGGTTCTGTCAGCAGAACTTTTAGTGATACCCGTGAATCTTCCCGTTGTCGGAACGAAAGCGTATCGTAAAGATCGATTGCCTGCATCACAGTTTCGATCTCGTGATAGCCATCTGCACGCTTTCCTGCAACTTTGAGAAAGAGGTTTAACTTTGCAGGAGCGTACGCAACCAGAGTGTCAGCTTCAAAGCGGTACATCAGAAATCAGACAATCCCCGCCCAACCATCCCCGAAACAGACCGCGAAGGACATAACAGTCTCTCCGTAGCAGTAGATGGCTGGATACGGACTACTAACGATTGAGTTGCAGGAATACTTTTTCGAAAGATATTCCTGTTTTAGAAAGGTTCCAACTTGAAGGGAACTCGAACGCCCGTTCGAGACTTTTCCCCTATTATAACAACCCGCACGATGCCCGCCTGTTTGCACGCCGCGCACGCTCCATTTCGGTTACAGTTGCCCGAATGGATCAATCCGATCGAATCGGTCACGTCGGAAATCTGGGTGGACATGGCAGGTTTCAAATGTCTGATTCTTCTGTTGTCACGACGGCGTTTGTAATTTTTACCGTGCGACACAATCAACCGTACACTTAATTTTCTAAGTCGTCAATACCGATTTCCTGTCGTTTTCCAGCCAAATTCCTTCCGGGAAAGCAGAACAGGCCCGAAGAAAAATGTTCGTTCCGATTGATTTTGACACAGACCGGCATTCCAGATATTCTCCGCTTCCCGTGATTGAGGGGCTTCTGCCGGTTTCCGGTCGTCCTCGATGCACGGGCACTCATGTTTCTGTTTTGCATCGGGTGTTTTCCCCTTTTTGCCTGACAAGACACCTTTTTGAGAAGAATGTCCAGTTCGGACTGATCTGTTGCTGTTCGCAGCACGGGAGAGTTCAGGGAGGAACTCATGGAGAAAGCTCGCCATCTTTTTGTGCTGGATGAACATCAGGAAACAGAAGATGTTCTTCGAGCTGTCCTGGAGCCGACTGGTACGTCGGTCACACGTGTTCGCAACTGGCGGCAGTTGAAAAATTACGAACCAAAACAGGAAGAATCCGTTCTCGTTCTCCACTCGGACGAATCCCTGGAAGCTCATCCTGAAGCAAAAAAATTTGCACAGGTTCCCCGCGTGATCATCGGTCGCGCAGAAACCGGGACTCCCAAGGGAACCCCGCCAGAAAAATCCTTCCAAACCAACGCCCGGGAACATCAATTGGAAGAAATGTTCGAATTCAAGGATCTGCTCCGGGCAATCGATTCACTTTGGCGATCTGATTCCTGAAGCCTCGCGATTCACTTCCTGAATTCCGGTCGTTCCATTCTGCCTGGCCCGATCATGTTATTTCGCATTTGAATGGAATTCTTTTCAGGAACATCGAATGCTTTGATTTCTTTGTTGCTTCGGCGACCGAAATCGGTCACAAGATTCGCAACAATATGGATGCGTTCGCACTGCGATGACTCGCTTCGCTATGACCCGTTTTTTGCGGTTCGTTGAAATGCAGTGATTGAATGATGTCTGATTGAGTACCGATCGGGAAGCCAAAAACGTCCTCTTCCAGTCAGTTTCTCCGGATTGCTTCAATCGGTTTCAGTCGGGCAGCCCAGATGGCTGGATACAGCCCGGAAGCGACGCCGAGAACCGCACTGAAGCAGAACGCGAATAAGAGCAGTTTGGGACTGGCGTAAAGCTCGAACTTTGCAGGGAAGGCAGCGTTGATAGCCTGTGTCAGCAACCAGCCCAACAGACTGCCGATCATTCCCCCCGCGACACCTAACAGAAGTGATTCAAATGTAATCAATTGAATCAAATCCCCTTTGCTCCACCCGTTGGCCCGCAGAATACCGAATTCACTGACTCGTTCGGTCACGCTCATCAGCATGGTGTTGATGATACTGATAACGGCGATAAACAACCCCAGCGAAGTCAGAATTCCCAGGGCAAGGTCAAGGTCTTCCGCGAACTTGTTGATCCGCCCGGACCAGTCTGCTGCCCGTCGGACTTCCATCGGATCGTCTGCAAGCGTTCCCTCCTCTTTGCTTGCTGTTCTGTTTCCCTGTTCGTTTTGGGGGGAAGAATTTTTTTTTCTGTCGCCGGTGACGCTGTTCGATGATTTCCGCTTCTGTTTCAAGGCACGATCAATCTGTTTGATAAATGATGACAGCGGGTTCTCGTCTGAATGGCCGCCTGAAAAGAGCATGGATCCTCGAAATGCTCCCGGCCCGCGCCCCCGAAAATGATCCTTGATCCGCTGCAGCAGAACCTCATCGGGGACCGACCCGTCCTGTTCGATATAAAAACTGGAAACCGCCTGGTCGTTGAAATGCGTCAATTCCCTGAAACGATTCGCATCCATGATGATGGCGACATCAAGCAGGATCGAGCCCGTGAAGTAGATACCCACAATTTTCAACTGCTGACCGTTGACTTCGATGGAGTCACCCACCTTCTTGTGGTGTTCTTCCGCGATTGGTTTGCTGATCACGCAATGTAGCGTTCCGACATCCTGTTCCTCCAGGTATCTCCCTTCGATGATATCATCCCGGTAGGTGCCAATGTTCAACCGGTTTCGCCTGACGATTTCCGAACCACACAACAGCCGGGGTGGGGAGACGACCATTTTGCCATCAATCACATTGACACGAACCCAGCACTCCGGACTGACTGCCCGAACGCCGGGGATCGCCTCAAGTTCTTCCGTCCAGGAGCGGGGAAGTGTCGAGAAAAGCGGGATGGGCGCACCGCGCTGCATCGCGACAAGACCGGGGATACGCTCAAGCGTGCTTCCCACAGCCCGATCCAGTCCCTCTGCGATCGAAAATAGCCCAACCATTCCGAGAATCGCAACGGTCATTCCGATAACCGCCAACGTGCTACGAGTCGGACGGCTGCAGACATTTTTCAAGGCAAACGAAAACATGAACAACAGGTTTTCCCCGGACAAAAGAGAGCTTTTCCCGTCGAAATCGAAAAAAATCGCTGAATCTACCTCATTGACAGATTCCGTTTTGCAAGTAATCCGTTTTGAAGATAAACAGGCCCATTCGGTAACAGGCCAGGCAAATGTTATTGTATCAACAATTGCCGGTCCGAACAGGTTCTGAATAGGATACAGTTTCCGAATAATATATCGCTGCCGAGTAGTGGACCGCATTCGATACCCGCTCCTGGCGATGACTTTATTTCCCGACCATGTTACCATGAGGACAATGTTACCGGGATTGAGTGACACTGTTAATGAGGCGACCATCACGTCACTGTCTACCCGGATGGCGTTTTCCGAAGGCGGCTTCGATTCATTGGATTGGCTCTTGAGAGAATTTACTCCTCTGGCGTTTCAGTAGGACAACTTATGCGGCGACGGTTTTTTGTTATCTCCCTTTCGTTTCTTGTTTTCGCTCAGGGCGTGTCTGTTGAAGCAGCCGACGACCCGTTGACGGCCCGGAATGTCCTCGCTTCGATCAAGCGGGGACGCGAATACCTCATCAGCCAACAGCAGCCCGATGGTTCCTGGAACGGTGTCGGAGCAAACACATTTCAGGTCGGAGTCACAAGCCTGTGCCTGCTTTCCCTGATGAATTCCGGGATGACACCGGACGATCCGGTCATCGCCCGCGGCCTGAAGTGGTTGCGTGCCGTCAAGGAACCGGCCCCGACATTCACTTACGAAATTTCATTGATGATCATGGCTCTGACGACCGCCAAGGAAGGGGCTCGAGATAATCTGCGGATTTTCAATTTGGCACAAAAATTGGAAAAGGGGCAGAGAAAATCTGGAGAGAACGCCGGCGGTTGGGGCTACACCGGCAATATGGGCGGTTCGGATCGAAGCAACGTCCAGTACGCGATTCTGGGCCTGCGCGATGCCGCGTATTACGGCATTCCGGTTGACCGCAAGGTTTGGGAAAGAGCCCGTCAACACTGGATCGATTCACAAAGTGCAGACGGAGGCTGGAATTACAGTGCGCAAAATGGCAGCGGAACGACCGGCAGTATGACAGTGGCGGGGATTGCTTCGCTGGCGATCACCTCCAGCTTTCTGAGGGATCAAAAAGAGGAAGACGCTCAAGGTAATCCGATTTGCTGTCAACCTCCCGAAGCGGATGAGCCGATGGATCGAGCAGTCCGCTGGCTGGCCAGAAATTTTTCTGTGCATTCCAATCCGAAAGCGGGTGGCCATTGGTTGTACTATTTATACGGACTTGAAAGGGCGGGGCGGCTTAACGGCCGCCGTTTTTTCGGAACACACGATTGGTATCGGGAAGGCACCCGGGTTCTTCTGAACAGACAGAGCAAACGGGATGGCTCCTGGATGGGCATCGGCAACGGGGAAAGCAATCCGATCATCGGCACATCGTTCGCCCTGCTTTTTTTATCGAAAGGATTGGCTCCGGTTTTAATCAACAAGATGAAACTCGGCCCCAGAGATCCCGACGATCGCGAACAGGTACTGGGAGAATTGTGGAACCGCCACCCCAAAGATGTCAACAACCTTGTCGAACACATCAGCACGTTGCCAAAGTGGCCCAAATTGCTCACCTGGCAGACATTGGATTTCGACAAGGCGGTCGCCAACAACGGCTTGCAGGAAATGATGCAGGCCCCCATCCTGTTTGTCACTTCCGAAAACGACCTCTCCGAGTTGATGTCTGA
>JALTOP010000422.1 GCA_027000105.1 Planctomycetaceae bacterium
GCCGAAATCGACCTGTCGAAACAACACTTCTGGCGAGGCAACATGGGAGACTTCAAAAGCCGCCTGAGACACGAACGCGCAACCGTCCCATTGCCGAAATAGCCGGGTAGAACGAGCCCTTACCCATGCTTTACAATCCCGCGACGATTGATACTATGTACACGTTATCGTAGGGCATTGATTCCCAAGGTGACATTTTCTCATATCGCTTCTCTGTTCTGCGCCACGTGACGCCATGTGGGTGTCTGTTCATTGTGTGCAGTGTTGTATAGGACAGTGATGCATTATGCAGTATTAGGGATCACAAATGGATCAGAACAAGGTTGAACACCTGCTTGAGAGAATAGCAATCGCAATAGAACGTCTTTGCGTAGTTATCGAGCAGAGATCGTCGCCCCAGCCTGTTAAGGTTGCTGACATTACCGCGGCGGCGGATTCGGTGTCAAAAATCGCACACGTTGAGCCCCCACAAGGTTCCCAGGATTCTGCGCCAAGGCCTTTGAGGCTAGAATCGTTCCTTGAGTCAAGAGGAGTTAAAATCAAAACTATTCCAGGAGATGATGCAGCAGACGAAATTATTGATAGCCTATCCCTCTTTCTTGGAGAGCGGTACAATGCGCTCTCCGGTCTGCTCGCAAAGATAAAGCGTGCGATGCAAACGGGGAATCTGATAACGGAGAGCCTCAAGGGACGTTCCCAAGAAGATGTGAGCTCGGTGTGCCAATTTTGTACGCGCCTCCATGGTATCGCGTTCCTTGAGCAATACAGGTACTTTCGATCCCCGGCATATTTGATTAAAGCCAAGAGTACAACGCTGCCAAGAGCACAGCAGTTTTTCGGCGGTCAATGGCTGGAACGTTTCATCCTCAACAAGGTCAAGGAAGCTTACCTGAAGATTGCATCCGAAGTGGATGGCGAACTGCCTTTCGAGTATCTAATCAATCCGCAGATCATTCTGCCCAATGGTGACGACTTCGAGTTGGATCTGCTGGTTGCCGTTGGAAACGCAATTTACTGGATCGAAGCAAAATCCGGTGATTACCAGCAACATGTCGCCAAATATTCGAAGTTTGCAAGGACACTGGGACTGGATTACTCGCACTCGTTAATGGTACTTGCCGACGTTCCGCGCGAACGCTGCAACGCCCTATCGTCACTGTTCTCAATGACTGTCTGCAATTTGCGAAATTTCGAGGACGTGCTGTTGGCCGTAATGCGAGATGATACTGCCCGACAAAAAACGATAGCGGACGGGCTTTCGCCCGCCGCTGAGACTTGACGTTGCGGTGACCGTTGTTCGTTTGACACAAGCGGGACTGCAATATCGTTGGGGAACTTGTCATTTCGTTCAATTTAATTCAAAAAACACCCCTGATTGTTATGTGATATTCTTCATTCCAATCGGGTTGCGTAGCAACAAGATGACCTGCCATTCGCCTTCCTCGTTTATGAGACGTTAAATTTATCACTAAACTCCAATCCGGGAGGCCGTCGTATTGGCAAGCCCCTTTGTCTGACCAAAGGTCTGCCCTAAAACAAAGCAAATTAGCTCGAACACCCGGCGATCAGTCAACGCAAATCCTCCTGGCGATCTCTTTTCCACAACTCCTGAAGCAGTTCAACCGATGTATCCACAAGTTTCTGAATCCCCTCGAGCGTAACAAAGTTCACTCCTGCAAGTGATTCATAGCCTTCATGTTGGAATGCCCGCGCGGTCGGTTCGTAGCCGATCCATTCGTTGGTCAGTTCACTGACAATGGTGTGTGGGAAGGGAGATCGTTTTTTTATGGACAATCCCCATTCAACAAAAAGTTCTCCCGGATTTGTCGCAATTCCCAAGGGACCGATTCGAGCAGCGTTGACCGGGACTTTGTGAATGCGGGGCGCGGCCCCCCCTGGAGAACTTCGCCAGCCGAGTCGGGTGACGGCTTCCGGTCGTTGGTCTTTCGGATCACGCCGGGGAACTTGTATATCACGGCGAATTGAGTCGATGATGATTGGGCCTTTGACAGGTGTTGCCCGCCTGGCCGCTACAACAGCCGCCCTTCCAAAAACAGATGATTTCTCTTTCCAGTTTACAGTCTGGTTACCGGAGGGGCTGATATTGCCGGAGCAACCCTGGGTGAAAACCGTTACAGTCTGTTTTCCAAACGCTTTTGTGATGTGCTCTGCAATCACGCCGGGGAAATCTGCGGACCATGTTTTCAAATTCTTGCGCAAACGATGATTCGGATGGCAGGTAAAGTTCACCAACACTCCAAGTACACGCCCATCAAGTGCATCGAAGCGGGCAACCCACAATTCCGGATCAATTGGTCCTTCGGTACCGAGAACCTGGGGGGTCTGCTCCAGACTGTCCAGTTTTTTCATCCATGTATTCAGCACCAATCCATCGGCTTTGGAAATCACGCGCCTGTTGTGGTGTCCCTCATAAACCAGAGAACGCCCGATCAACATTCGGGCCGGCTCAAGCGAGTTGTGTGCTTTTTCGATGCTCCTGGCAATGAGTTCCGGTAGGGTCTCGAGGTATTTTTTATTATGAGGGCCTCCCATAGGAATGAAAGGTGAACTGTGATTGTGACTGGGGCAGATCATCACCGCGTCGTGCTCAATTCCTGTCCGCTCACAGGCCAATGCGATGGCAGCTTCAGCCAGATCATATCGAATTTTGATCAGATCGACGCCCACGATCGCAATTGTTCGACCACCACTTTGAGCCACCAATGTTTTGGCGAACAGAAGATCCTCTATCCCGATACTGCGATAGTGACCTGCTCCCGTTATGATCTCTCCGACGGCCGGGGTGATATCTGTCTGACCGAACCCGATTTTCAGCACAGCGGGCTTCGGCTCGACTTCGCAGCAGGCCGGAACAGAGAACAAAACGAAAATCGTCCAAGCCAATAAAAATCTCATAGAACCTGCTCTCAATCATTCGGACGGAAAATGAACTAAATCCAAAGTACCCAACTTGCCAAAGTGTTTCAATGAATCGCACTCGGCGTTTACCGCAGTATGGATCGTTTGGCTTTGGCAACTTTCCCC